>NZ_JBICRM010000069.1:0-18118 GCF_043197025.1 Nonomuraea marmarensis | reverse complement strand
ATCCTGCCCCGTCATGGCGGCCTGGTCAGCGAGGGTCATCGTCACTGTCTCGATCGTCCTGTCTCGCCCTGCTTCGCATCAAAAGGACTCATCTGTCCCATGTCTCACACCAGTCTGACAGAGAGGGAGCCGGGTTTGCTGGAGGCCTCCACGAAACCTGGGGCGGTTCAGTCGGACCAGTCTTCCAGCACGAACTTCCCGCCCCGAGTTTCTTATCCGCAACCGGGCCTGCCACTCCATCCTCGGATAGCGCTCAATGGCCAGGGGGGCGCGCAACGGGCCTTGGTGCGATGTCCGCCCTGGAATCCAGCTATTGCTGCCACATTGCGTGTAATTCCGGTTGCTTATAGGGATGCATGAGGCATTTACCGGGATTGGCTGTTGTGCTTGACTCCCCCTTGAAACCACACCCTCCGGGAGGGTCCATGGGGGACTGCCACGGGGACTTCGGCCCGTGGAACATCGTCTGGCGTGGTGAACGCCCCGTCGGGATCCTGGACTGGGATAACGCCCGGCCCAGGCCTCGGCTGCACGATATCGCCTATGCGCTGGAGTACGTTGCGCCATTCCGCGACGATGCCGAATGCCTGCGCTGGCTGCGCTGGCTCACGCCCCCCAACCGGCGTCATCGCCTGGAGTTGTTTGCCGCCGCCTACGGCCTGACTTCTACCACGGGTCTGATCGATGCGGTCATCGGAGTTCAACGGGACGTCATCGAGCAGGTTCGCCGGCTGGCCGACGCCGGGCACCGGCCCCAAGTCCGCTGGATCGCCGACGGCTTCCTCGACGAAGCGGGGCAAAGGCGGGCCTGGAGCCGAGCCAACCGCCACTTGTTCGAGTAGCACAGGATCGCCGAGCAACCCCCTCGATCTCAGTTCCTCAAGAAGAAGATTGCCGCCTGACCGCGATTCGCTGTGGAGTGCTCTGTAAAGCGGCGGCCTGTTCCCACCAGTTCCTGTGGGACTCCGCGCCAAGCACGAGGCGGAGCAGGCCTTTCGGCGACCCGGTGGCCCACTCATCGCTGCCGGTAACGCGGCGACCGATGAGATCGCCTCCTGTCGGGAGTCTCTACTTCCGGAGTACCGATCCACCCTGGAGGGGTGGGGTCGCTCGACCCAAGAGGAAAGGGAGCCAGATGACCGAGTTCGTGGAGACTACGGACGGCGTGCTAATCGCCTACGACCGGGAGGGAAGCGGTCGGCCGCTGATCCTGATCGGGGGCGCCGGGCAGTTCCGTGCGGTCGACCCGCCCACCCGGGCTTTGACGACCGAGCTGGCCTCCAGGGGTTTCGACGTCGTGCACTACGACCGGCCCGGCCGGGGTGACAGCGCCGGCGAGCCGCCATTCACGCTCGCCGGGGAGGTAGCGGCGCTTCGTGCGCTGGTCGAGGTGCTGGGGGGACGCGCGTCGCTGTACGGCAGTTCCTCCGGCGGCGCCATCGCGTTGGCAGCGGCTGCGGCCATCCCGGGCGTCGAGCGACTGGTGCTGTGGGAAGTGCCGCTAGGGGAGGAGGAAGGCTCGGACGGGGCCAAGTTCCTCGCCGAGATCAAGGAGCGGGTCGCCGTCGGGGACCGAGAGGGGACCCTCCGCCGGTTCATGGACGGGATGCCGCCCGAGTGGTTCGAGGACATGCGGAGCGGACCGCAGTGGCCGTTGTTCGAGCGTATGGCTCCAAGTGTGCAGGCGGACGCCGAGGTGTTGGCCTGGGCGCAGTCCGCGCCACGCGCACTGTTGTGGGCGGGGATCACGGCACCGACCGTCGTGCTGCTCGGCACGACGGCGTTCCCGTTCTTCTCCGACGCCGCCGACTCCATCATCGCGTCCTTGGCCCGCGCCGAGCGGGCCGAGATCCCCGGCGCGGACCACGGGTGGCAGCCCGCCGACCTCGCCGATGGCATTGCAGCCCAGCTGAACCGAGCAGGCTGAACGGGCTACCGCCTTGGCAAGGGGGATGGGGTCGTGCAGGCGTGCGGTGCGTCCGCATGTTGCCAAATTGTTACGCCTCGCAACAAACTCCGGCCACTGGCGTACTTGATGGGAGGAAAAGCCGCATTTAAGTTGTGGATTACAATAAATTATGTGACCCAGGTCACTCTTCTGACGGAGGCCTCACTGCGGCCCCCTAGGCGAGCCGAGTTCTGTTGCTGCTCAAGCGGAGGCCCAGTTGTCCCTCCAAGGTGCCCGAACAAGACCCGTTCTCCCCCGTCGCCTGCTCGCCCACCTCGCGCTGCTCACCCTGGGCGTGGGCCTGGTCTCGTACGTCCCCGCGGTGGCCGCCCCGGTCGAGGCCGCCGCGGGCTGCACCTCCACCGCCGACTGCCTGTCCAAGCTCACCCTGCGGGAGAAGGCCGGCCAGATGATCCAGGTGGCCAACTCCTACATCTCCAACAAGAACGACATCGCCACGTACGCGCTGGGCTCGGTGCTCAGCGGCGGTGGCGGCGGGCCGAACGGCGCCGGGGGGACGGCGACCCAGTGGGCCGACATGGTCGACGACTACCAGAGCTACGCGCTGAACAGCAGGCTCGGGATACCGCTGATTTACGGCGTGGACGCGGTGCACGGGCACAACAACGTGCAGGGGGCCGTGCTCTTCCCGCACCACATCGGCATGGGCGCGACCCGCGACGCCGCGCTGGTCCAGCAGGCCGAGGACGTCACGCGGCAGGAAGTGCTCGGCACCGGCATCCGGTGGACCTTCTCCCCCTGCGTATGCGTGCCGCGCGACGACCGCTGGGGCCGTACCTACGAGGGGTACGGCGAGGAGCCGTCGGTCGTCTCCCCGCTCGGCCAGGCCGCGGTCCGCGGCTTCCAGGGCACCGCGCTCGGCACGGAATCAGTACTCGCCACGGCCAAGCACTATGTCGGCGACGGCGGCACCGCGTTCGGCACCGGCGACAGCGGCTACCTCATCGACCAGGGTGATGCCCGGATCAGCGAGGCCGAGCTGCGCGCGGTCCACCTGCCGCCGTACCAGAGCGCGATCAGTGCCGGGGTCGGCTCGGTGATGATCTCCTACAGCAGTTGGAACGGCGCCAAGCTGCACGGCAGCAGTTACCTGATCAACACTGTCCTCAAGGGCGAGCTCGGCTTCCAGGGCTTTGTGGTGAGCGACTGGGGCGGCGTCAAGCAACTGCCCGGCTCGACGTACGCCGACAAGGTCCGGACCGCGGTGAACGCAGGCATCGACATGATCATGGTCCCGGACGACTACGTCGGCACCATCAACGCCATCGTCGACCAGGCGAACGCCGGCAACATCAGCCAGAGCCGCATCGACGACGCCGTCACCCGCATTCTGAACGCCAAATTCGCCCTCGGCCTGTTCACCCGGCCGTTCACCGACCGCACCTACACCCCGCAGGTCGGCTCGACCGCCCACCGCGCGGTCGCCCGCCAGGCGGTACGCGAGTCCCTGGTACTGCTGAAGAACACCGGCGTGCTGCCGCTGTCCAGGACCGGTACGTACAAGATCGTCGTCGGCGGCAAGTCGGCCGACAACCTCGGCTACCAGCTCGGCGGCTGGTCGATCTCGTGGCAGGGCGGCGGCGGAAGCACCACCACGGGCACGACGTTCTGGCAGGCGCTCCAGCAGGAGACCGCCGGGACCGGCATCACCCTGCAGAACGTCGGCACCAGGACCAAGGGCCGCTACAGCGGCGACGTCGGCATCTGGGTGGGCGGCGAGACGCCCTACGCGGAGGGCAGGGGAGACTCCTCCACCCTCGCGTTCGGCAACGACAACTCCAGCCAGCTCGCCGACCTGTGCGCGCGGGTGACGACGTGCATCGCCATCCTCTACTCAGGGCGGCCGGTCGTCATCGGCGACCAACTCCCGAAGGCGAACGCGTTCATCGCTGCCTGGCTGCCCGGCACCGAGGCCCGCGGCATCACCGACGCGCTCTTCGGCGCGGGCTTCGCCGGGAAACTCCCGGTGAGCTGGCCGACCGCGGTCTCCAGCGAACCCATCAACAATGGCGACGGCAAGACGCCGCTGTTCCCGCTCGGCTACGGCCGCAGCCCCTACTGAGCGCATGGCGGGCCGATGGACCTCGGGCCATCGGCCCGCTCTTGACGGCGTAGAACATCGTGGTCGGGGAGTGGCAGGGTGTCCGAACCGCTGGACCAAGACATTCACCGAGTGTAGGGCGGCGCCTTTGCGCCGCCATCGCCGACCGACGCACCTACAACGGTGGCCGTCGGGCTGTCGTTGCACCCGCGGGCCAAACAGAGCCCGACCCGTAACCTGCTGGAGCGTCTGCGCGACCGCAGCGCCGATGTGCTGCGCTTCGCCGACCTTCCGGGCCTGGTGCCCTTCACCAACAACACCGGCGAGCGCGCGCTGCGGCCGGTCAAGACCCAGGTGAAGATCTCCGGCTGCCATCAATCCGAGACCGGCGCCGCCGCCTGGCTGGCGGTCCGCTCCTATCTCGACTCGGCCCGCAAACACGGCCTGAACGCCCTGGACGCGATCCGCCGCGCCTTCACCGGCCACCTCTGGATGCCCCCAATCGCCCTGGCGGACTGACCAGCGAGCATCACACAACGTCACAAAGCTGATGAATGCTTACACCACAAGAGAGACGAGCACCGCGGCGACAGACAGCCGGCGAATATCTGGGCGCACGCCCCGGAAATTACCTAACCCCAACTCTCTCGTACACCTCGTATACCTGCTTGCACTGAATACGCTCATCCTGCCCGCGAAGCTGGAGCACGCTGATCGCCTTGCTCAGTTGACTTCACGACGTCAGGCGCCGTTGCCCAAGCCCTGCCCCGGCGGTGCGCTTGGGGGCAGCCAGACGAGCCTGCGGTGTTCGCCGCTGCTGGCGGCGTGGAACAACATGCTGGCCGCCCGTGAGCGCTGGCACGGGCGATGCAGCCGATCACCAGCACGTTGCCCACATGCTTGCCCAGGTAGGCCAAGCTGTCGGACACGCGGCGCTGCGTGGCCTGCGTGTATCGGGTCGTCGGTAGCCAGCGATCTGGGGGAGGTGCCCGACTCCTGATGAGCCTTAACGGGTGACGCGCAGGGCCCACTCGACCGAGTCTGGGGCCTGGATCCGTACGGTCAGGGTTTTCCTCTGTCCGAGGTCAAGCCGATTCATGATTGGGCTGATCAGGTCGTCGAGACAGGTGAAGGGCATGTTGATGCCCGGCTCCAGAATGATCTCCGCCTTGCCCTCTCCCCGGCAGTTGAACAGCACCCAGAGCTCGTCCTTGCCGGGCGGGATATCCCCAACGATCATAGATCCCTTCCTCGGCCCCGCCTTGAGGACAGTCTTCGTGCCCGCGTCCATGCCCGGCATGCGGAGCGGCACGCCTTTTGGAGGAGGTGATGTGGTCACCGCGGTCTCGGTCGGGACAGCCGACGAGGTAGCGCCTCGCCGCTCCGGCACGGGATCCGCTGGAGTCGGAGCCGTGCAGGCCACCGCCAAGGAGACGACGGTGCAGGAAACCAGGAGAGGCGCTACCTGTCGGATTCTCATGTCGAGATCACCTTTGCTTGACGTACCAGCCGACGTGCCAGGGAGCCCACGCAGTTACCCGTCTCTGACCGCTCTGGCCGCAGACCTGGTAGATGCCTTTGGTCTTCTTGCGCCACACGCCGTATGTGGCGGTGGTCGTTTTGTGCGGTGGGGTCGGGACCGCGATGCTGTTACCCAGCGAGGCCGTCAGGCTTGCGGACAGGTTGACGCTCGTGGCCGCTTCGGCGCCCGCGATGAGCCTGTCCACTTTCAGGCTGCCGGAGACGTTCCAGGAGATCGAGACGGTTCCGCTCACGGTGGCGCTGTAGGTGGATGTGGCGGTGCGGGACGTTCCGTTGTGATTGGACTGCGTTGGGCCGACCGCCTTGTGGCTGTTGCTGTACGTGGAGACTCGGTAGGTGGCGCCTCCCGGTCGGCAGGCCATGGTCATCGGAGGCGGGGTCGCTTTGGCGCGGAAGATCTCCGTCTCGTTTTCGTATCCGACCACGACGTTGGGATTGTCCGGAAGCGGCTGAGGATCGTCGGCGAAAGCCGGCGTCGCGCCCAGCATCGCGAGCGGCGCGATCAGAGCGGCCGCTAAGAGCGTGCGTTTCATGGACATGCCAGGTAAGCTCCCTCTGCATCGAATGGTGCTCCACGGACGGGGATCGTTGGTCGCGGCACCCGTCCGTGCAGTTCATGGATCTTTCGCCCGCTTCTCTCTATCGGGGCGTTGATAGTTACTCACGCTGACAAACGGCAATCAACCTCTTGCGCTGCACCGGTTCGCGTGCTATCAGCGCCCGTAAAGCCGGATTTCGGCGACATTTGCCAGCTCGACGGCGCGATTAACAGCCGTTTGCAGGTTTATCAAATGCCACTCCCGCTGGGTTATGGACCCACGTTTACCGGCACTCCATAACAAAAGCCCACACCATTGCCGGGATTAATCAGAAATGTCCGTTTCTTCCTGTGGGTCGGATGCACTTGACGTCGGTCCACGTGGTCTTCCTCCGTGGATAGGCGCGGGCCAGACCGTTCGGCACCTGGCGGACGATGTCGTTGATATTGGCAGGCAAGTCTCCAGCGGGCCGCGCCCATACGGCCAGTACGAAAGCCCGATCGCGCGGGGCTTGCATGGCTGGAAAGGAAGGGATATGCGGCCAGGGATTTCGGGTGGCGGGCGGTTCAGCGAGAACTACCGGCTCTTCGCAGGGGAGGGCCTGGCGGAGTACTGCTGCCTCACCTGGGTCGGGCTCGCCGACATCGAAGAGGTCGCGCGGCGGTTCGGCGCCGACCTGGACAACGTCCGGGACTGCACCATTGCCGAAGCGAGAGACGAACTGCCGACATACCCCGACCTGACCACGCCGCACATGATCGTCTGCGGGCGCGCGGGCGACCGTGTCGTCGTGATGGAGCCCTTGGGCTGGAATGCCAAGACGGAGATCGAGCAGATCTCGGCCGATGAGGTCGAGGTCCTCAACCTGTTCGCCAACATGAACACGCGGCTCAGCCTCAGGCGGGCGTTCGACGGCCGGTTGCTGACCGTGGTCGACAGCGGCGGCCCACGATTCGCCGAAGGCGAGAATCCCAGCGCCCTCGACGACCACCTCGGGGATCTGCCGCTGTTCCCGCCGCACCCTTATGACGAGCGGCAGGGAGCCTTCCTGGAGCTCGTGTTCAGGCTGGTGGGGCACCGACTGGATGCCGACTGGTTCGGGACCGCGGTCCACCGACGCTACTTCGTCCCCCGGTGACGGTAGCCGCACCGCTGGGGGCAGGGTTGCCGCCTCGCCGGGATCGGTCGCCGGGACTGGCGGCGTTCGGTCTGGCTGAGCACAGTGGGGACCTGGGGATATGCCTTCAAGATCATCCCGTATATACCCCGTGATCAAGGTCCTGCGGCTGCATACGGGTGCCCTCGGCGGCCTACCAAGGGCCGGGGAAGCAAAAGACCTGCAGCAGAGGAACCGCAGGTCAGAGGGCAAAATGCCTGGTGGAGAAGAGTGCCCCCGGCAGGATTCGAACCTGCGGCACCGCTTTAGGAGAGCTCGAGCCGTACGGAGTCCAGTATGTCTAGTAATAGGTGATATGTGACTGCCGCTCGACGTGCATAGGGTCCCTTCACAATGGCCTCCCGTCACCCGTCACTTGACTGCTGTTTGGCCTGGTCAGAAACGACATCCGTGGCGAGAGCCTCGTGAGGCGTTCCCGCTCTTCAGATGTGGGTGCTCTACCAGCGTTTAGCTAGCCGTTTCATCTCCTGAGCAACGGCGTGATGTCGCGCCCGGCCGCGAGCACGGGGGTCCGCAGGACGCCTCCCGGCCCAGCTCCACAAGGAACTGGACGACCTCGGCCTCTGAACCACCGCGCGGCACCTCTACGGCCACGGCGTGCCGACACCGTCTACAAGCTGGTCATTCCTCCCTACCGGCATGAACCAGGGCCGGCTGATTTCACAGGCGCGAAGTGGGATCGGCGCATATTTCGTGATCTATACCGGCCCGTCGGAAGGCGGTCTCCGCAGGTGATGAAGGTCTGCGTCAGCCCCGTCCCAGGACGCAGAACTGGTTGCCCTCCGGGTCGGCCAGGACCTTCCACGAAACCTCGCCCTGGCCGACGTCGGCGGCGGTGGCGCCCAGAGCCCGCAGCCGGGCCACCTCAGCCTCTTGACCGTCAACGGGGTCCGGCAGCAGGTCGAAATGGACGCGGTTCCACACGGTCTGCACGCCGGGCGTTGTGTGGAGGAACTCCAGATACGGCCCGACACCTTTGGCGGATCGCAGCCGCGCATGATCGTCGCTCACCTCGTGCACGGTCAAGTCCACCGCCTGGCCCCAGAACCGGGCCATGGCTCGCGGATCCGCGCAGTCGACCACCACCGCGGCGATCGGCCCGGTATCCCGGTAGATCTCCCGAGGCTCCAGCACGCAGAACACGTTGCCCTCCGGGTCGGCCAGGACCGTCCACGGGACGTCGCCCTGGCCCACATCGGCGGGTGTCGCACCGAGCTCCTTCAGGCGCGCGACCAACTCCGCCTGATGGGCCGCAGAGGTGCTGGCGAGATCGAGGTGCACGCGGTACTTCACCGTTTCGGGGTCCGGGACGGTGACGACATCGATGTAGAAGCCGGCGGGGTCCGGCCAGGCGAAGCCCTCGGGCTCAAGGTTGGTCACGCCGGGTCCCTCGCTGGAAACGCCCCAGCCGAGCGCCTCCGCCCAGAACCGGCCGAGCGCCGAGTCATCCCGAGCCTTGAAATTCACCTGAACAAGTCGTAGCGCCATGCCGCCGATCTTATGCCCAGGTAGCTGAGCGTTATGAGCCTGCCAGCAGGCTCTACGCCACTCCCGTCCCGCGAACGCCAACTGTCGGCAGCTTCGCTGCGGGCGCTCCATGCTGATCTGCGGCCCGGCGACGGCGGATGGGCAGCGACGAGGAAGGGCCAGAACGCCCAGGACCCGAGCGGGAGGCCAAGTCTCACGCGAACATGAATGAGCTGCACCGGTCGGCGCTCGCGCGTAAGTGGGTCCACTCAGGACCCGCCGGCATCGTCCTGCCGCGTCCCTGGCCGACAACCCAGCACGTCAGCTCAACGTTCGACCCTACCTGTGACCCCCGCGGGGAACTCTTCGAAGCCGAGCACCCGCAGCAGCTCCAGCCGCTCGCGGGTCTCGGCATCCGCCGGGGTGAACACCAGCAGTTGCTGCCCCTGGTCAGGCGCGATCAGGGTCTCGCAGTCCATCACCAGGCGCCCCACCCGCGGGTTCAGCAGCGTCTTGCGATTGGCGCGCCGGACCGCCACCTCTTGCTCCGCCCACAGCCGCCGGAAGTCGGCGCTAGCAGCCTGCAACCGGTCGACGAGCCCGGCGACCGTCGGGTCACCGGACCGGCGGCCGACGACCGCGCGCAGGTCGGCCACCATCTGGCGGGCCTGATGCTCCTGCTCCTCGGGCGGGCAGACGGCGCGGGCGGCGGGCTCGGTGAACCAGCGGTACATGACGTAGCGCCGGTCGCCCGTGAAGCGGGTGTGGTCGCCCATCAGCAGGAGAGCCGCCCGGTTCTGGGCGAGCACCTCACCCAGGTCGGACAGCACCAGGGCCGGGGTGTCGCCGAGCAGGTCGAGCATCCGCATCAGGCCGGCGCGGGCCAGGCGAACCACCCCGTCGGCGGGCGGGGGATGGTGACCGGCCAGGTGGAACAGATGATCGCGTTCGTCGTCGGACAAGCGCAACGCCCGCGCCAGCGCGCCGAGCAGCTGCGTGGACGGCTGGCTGCTGCGGTCCTGCTCCAGGCGTACGACATAGTCCACCGACATGCCGGCGAGCATCGCCACCTCCTCCCGGCGCAGGCCGCTGGTGCGGCGGCGGGGCTGTCGGCCAGGCCTACCTCGGCCGGCCGGATTGCCTCGCGGCGACGGCGCAGGAAGTCGGCGAGCTGCTCACGTTCCATGGCTCCATACTGCCGCGCGGCCGGCGAGCCGAGCAGCGTACGGGGAAAGACCGGCTCAGCGGAGCTGATCAGGCCGGGCCCGCCGTCGGAGATGATCAGCGGCGGGGCCTTGAGGCCGCGCTCGACCTGGTCGGTGAGGAAGTCGTTCCAGGCATCGGTCGACTCGGCGGCGGCCGGGGCCAGGCCGACGAAGACCGGCTTGCCCTCGGTGCTGATGCCCAGGCGGCCAAGACCGATTCGGCCCGCTGCCCGTCGTGCATCTTGAAGTGCGAGGCGTCCAGGAACAGGTAGTCCTCGATGCCGGTCAAGTCGCGGCGGCACCAGAGGTCGTACTCGGCGACGATGGCCTGGCAGATGGTCGAGACGGTCGACTTGGGCAGCGCTGCCTGCGGGCCGAGCGCATCGGCCAGTGCGCCTTCCACGTCGCGGACCGGCAGGCCACGCACGAACGAGGCGATGATCAAGGTCCTACGGCTGCATACGGGTGCTCCCGGCGGCCTACCTCGACGCCCTCCCCGGCAGCTTCCCCGTCATCCACCGCCGCCTCGACACAGCCGCCGCCTTCGCTGCCGACGGCGCCATCCTCATTACCGCGGCCCTGTCCCTCTCCCTCTGGTGGAACCGCCCCCGGATCCCGACCCGCTGACGGTACCTGTAGCCGAAACGCCTCAGCGGTCCCGCCGGTTCGCGGCCGTCCACGTCCGCTGGTGGGGCCTGGACCACACAACCGGACGTCGGCAACGGCCCCAAAGGCCGGCGGCACACAGCCCTCAGCAGCCGATCTCCTCGGCACCGGCCCTGCGGACGAGGCCCCGCACGGATGATCGACCTGCTCATCGACTGCACTGACCGCGGTCTGGATCCCGGCACGGGTCACCGGTCAGCCGCGTGTGTCGAGCGGGACGTGCAGCGAGAGGTGTGGGGACAGAGCGCGGAGGAAGTCCGGGGCGTTGAAGACCGCGCCCGCGGAGGCGACGCCGGTGGTCCTGGTCCGGCCGGTGAGGATGCGGTCGACGGCCTCCACCGCGAGCGGCGCGCTGATGGCGTAGATGTCCTGACCAGCGGCGACCACGCGGCGTTCTGTGCCGTCGGAGCGGACGAGGACGTCGACGACGAAGGTCTGCGCGGAGCGGCCGCGCTCGTCCACGGCGGCCGGTGCCGAGGCGTCAGGAGCGGACAGGTCCGCGGCCGCCTTGGCGGTCATGTAGGTGCGCACCTCCGGGACGGCCAGGTGGCTGGGAATGGTGACGATGTCGGCCATGGTGAACTCTCCGATGACGTTCTGGGGGCCGAGCGGAGCCGGGAAGGGCCACTCCAGGGTCGGCAGAGCGTCATCGTGGTACTCCAGCCGTCCGCCGGTGTAGCGGACACGGCGGCCACCCCGTCGCTGCCCCGAGACCGTGCCCGAAGCGAGCGTTCCGGCAGTGGGGTGCCAGATGCTCAGGCCGTAGGCGATGTGCGCCTCGTCCGCCGCCGTCCAGTCACCCATCGCGGTGGTGACCAACAGGTCGCCGAGGCCGCCGTAGAAGGCCATTGCCGGAACCACCACGGTGCCCGCGGCGCGGGCGCGCTCCGCGAAGTGCGCGAACGTGTCAAGGTTCGCCTCGATCTCGGCCGCCACGTCGACATACGGGATGCCGGCGCGCAGCGCCGCCTTGACCAGCGGGGCGGCGGTCGCGGCGAAGGGCCCGGCGCAGTTGATCACAGCGGCCGCGCCGTTCAGCGCGCGGTCGAGCGAGGCTGGATCGTCGACCGACGCCTGCCGCGCCTCGAGCCCCGGTTGGGCCTGCACCAATGCCAGCAGCTTGTCCTGGTCGCGACCGAGGAGCAGCGGAACGTATCCGCGCTCACGCAACTCCGCGACCACGAACCGCCCGGTGTGCCCGTAGGCGCCGAACACCGCCACGTTCCGACTCGATCCCATGCCTGCTCCACGTACTCGAAGTGATCCAATGCGGAAATCCTGTCCCCGTTGACCCATCGGTGCCAGTGTCCGGAACGACATGACCCGTACAATTCCCGACATGAGTTCTGTCCCGAGCTCCGTCGCGGTCGCCGCTACCGACGGGATGCTGCACTTCGAGCTGGCCCTGGCCTACGAGGTCTTCGGCTCCGCCCCGGCCGCCCTGCCAGGCGCCTGGTACGACGTCAAGGTGTGCGGCACGCACGCCGTCCGGGTCGGCCGGTTCCTGGTGGAGCCGGACTGCGGGCTCGACCGGCTGGCGCACGCCGACACCGTGATCGTCCCCGCCTTCGCGGACGTCGACGAGGACCCGCCGGCCGACCTGGTCGAGGCGGTGCGCACGGCCCACGAGTCGGGCGCGCGGGTGGTCTCCCTGTGCACGGGCGCGTTCGTACTCGCCGCCGCCGGCCTGTTGGACGGGCTGCGCGCGACCACGCACTGGGCCCACACCGAGGAACTGGCCGCGCGCTATCCCCGGGTGAAGGTCGACCCGGACGTGCTCTACGTCGACAACGGCAGCGTGCTCACGTCTGCGGGCAAGGCCGCAGCGATGGACCTGTGCCTGCATCTGGTCCGCCGCGACCACGGCTCGGCGATCGCCAACGTGGTCGCCCGCCGCCTGGTCGTGCCGCCCCACCGGGCCGGCGGCCAGGCCCAGTTCGTCACCACACCGGTGCCCGCCCAGGACGGCCATCCCCTGGCCGAGCTGCTTACCTGGGTGATGCGGCGGCTGGACCAGCCACTCACCGTGGAGGACATGGCCCGCCAGGCGAACGTGAGCTCGCGCCACCTGGCCCGCCACTTCCGCTCGGTAACCGGCACCACCCCGCTGCAGTGGCTGCTGACGCAGCGGATCCGCCGCGCGCAGGAGCTGCTGGAGACCACGGACGACAGCATCGACACCATCGCCTCGGCCGCGGGCATGGGCACGGCGACGACACTGCGCCGCCACTTCCACCGCACGATCGGCGTACCGCCGGACGCCTACCGCCGCACGTTCCGGGCGTGAGGCATCGGCCTTGGCGCCCAGGCACGATCAGGAATCGCAGCACCTGCTGTAGGAGAGTGGAGGCTAATTCGGCTCCTTAGGCGGCTTGAGCTGGGCAAAAGGCCTATACAGCGCGTGAGGTGTGCAAGATCATCCCGTGAATATCCCATGGCCCGCTCGCGGAGCAACCGTCACCCCGGTGGATGCCCCTCACGATGGGTACCCGCCACGACCTGGCCCACCCGAACGAGCGCTACTCGGCATGACCCCGCGATCAGCGGCATGAGCGGATCCTTGCCGTTGCGAGGGACGTGTGAGCCTTTCCGGCCCACCGTCGATGGTCACGCCGATTTGGGCGTCCACGCGGGGTCGCGACCTGCGAAGCCGAGTGCGCGGTCGAACGCTGACGCGTCCTCGGGGACCTCGACCACCGGTCCGAAGAGCCCTTCCCGGCCGGCTGCTTGCTCCGGTCGCGCCGACGCGCTGGTGAACGCAAGGACGGCCGCGGTGTCGGCCGGGTTGCACATGTACGGCTGGCCGGTCGCGCGGGCCAGGTCCCAGCCGTGCAGGACCAGTTCGTCCAGCGCGACCATGGCCATCTGTCCGGCGGGCATCGTCACGCCGCCGGCCTCGGTCATCCCCTCCCAGGCGATCGGGTCGCGCCAGGCCTCCACCAGCTCACCGAGCCGCCGCGGAAGCAGCGTGCGCCACTGCGGATCGAGATGCCCGGCACTCGCCGCTCCCGGCCCCGGTCCGTCTTGGGGTGGGGTGGTCTTGCGGGCCGCCCAGGTGAATGCCAGCGACAAGCCCATGAAGTGGTCGAGCAGTGCGGCGACCGGGGTGTCAGCGCACGGCGTTGGATCGTCCAGTCGGTCCTCGGTCACGCCATCCAACAGGCGCACCACCTCGCGGGCAGCAGGCTCCAGATCGATCACGGGCATGGCGGTTCCTCTCCGTCGGACCTAACTCGTCGCTCTACCGTGCTGACTCCCCAGGATCGAAGAAGTCATCGGTTGGCGCCGACAATCTGTCCGCGCTGGCGGTATCCGTGGGGCGAACGCCACGCACGGCAATCCGGAGACCGAGCGCTCGCTCAGCGGCATGTGCGCTCGCGGCCGCCCCGGTCGGTGATGTTGAGGAACCGCGCGCAGTGCAGGATGGCCGGACGTTCCACCGGGAGCCGCCTACGCTGGGGCTGTGTCCGACGATAACGGAAGCCGGCCCGCCCGCGTCGAGGACGTGCACGAGCTGGCTCTGGCCATGCCGCACGTCACCGTCGAGTACGGGACCGGCGACAATCCGGTCTACCAAGTGGGCGGGAAGTCGTTCGTCTTCTTCCGCAACCCACGGCCGGACGCGGTCGACCCTGACACCGGGGAGCGCTATGTGGATGTGATCGTCTTCTGGGTTGAGTCCGAGGCGGACAAGCAGGCGCTGGTTCAGGACGAGGCGTCGCAGTTCTTCACCACCGCGCACTTCGATGGTCACCCGTCGGTGCTGCTGCGGGCCAGTCGGATCGGTGAGCTCACCCGGAACGAGCTGGCCGAGGTGGTCCAGGACGCGTGGCTGTCCCGCGCATCAGCGCGCAGAGCGGCAGCCTGGCTCCGCGCACATCCCCCGCCGTGATCACACTTCGCCTCCTGGTCCTGCCCACGGGGCGGCGTGAGGATCGCGGCATTCTCGGACGTGCCGCGGGGTTGAGGCCACGTCCGTTCAGCTCGAAGTCACCTACGTAACACGGGCGGCATCTTCGGCACGTAGCGTGCCTGCGATGCCGTCTATCCCCGCTGGCGCCGATCCTGGGAGGAACGCCATGATGACCAAGAAGGAGGCGGCGGAGGCCGTTCGCGCGGCCAAGGCCCGGCTAGGCGTGACGTGGGTCCAGCTCGCCGAGGCAGTCGGACGCCCCCCGGCATGGACGACATCAGCGCTGCTGGGTCAGCAGCCGATGAGCGCCGAGCAGGCCGAGGCCGCGGCGTCATTGCTGGATCTCGATGAGGATGTTCAGCAGGCGTTGCAGCTTCAGCCCACTCGCGGTGCGTTGGAGACGGCGGTGCCAACGGACCCCACGATCTACCGGTTCTACGAAATACTCCAGGTCTACGGACCGACGATCAAGGAACTCATCCACGAGCAGTTCGGCGACGGCATCATGAGCGCCATCAACTTCCGCCTCGATATCAAACGCGTACCCGACCCGGGCGGCGACCGGGTCGTGGTGACCCTGGACGGGAAATTCCTGCCCTACCAGTGGTGAGGTCAGGAACAGACCTGCCATAGCGAGCAAAGGACGGACACACACCTACCAGCGGCATGTCAGGACGTTGCTGCGGGATAAGGGCGGGAATGGGCCACGACCTGCTGCTCGCCTCCTGCGTCGACAGCCCCGCCTGCACCTGGCCAACCCGCCGATCACCGCCATCGACCTGCGGCCCCGCAAGGCGGGCGCGGCCTGCGCCGAGCTGCTGTACGACCTGCTCGCGGGGGCCAGCGCGCCGGGAACCGAGCGCATCCACCCGATAGAGCTGCAGATCGGTTCCTCGACCAGAGTCGGCTAGGACCTACCGCCTCCCGTCGCCATGCCCCAGTGTCCCGCACCGAGCAGTTCCAGGCAGTGGGTGTGGAAGGCGTTTAACGTGCTGCGATGGCCGACGCTGACGAGAATGCACTGGGGCAGTCGATCGCGGATCAACCCGTACAACGCGTGTTCGAGACCTTCGTCGACGGCGGAGGTCGCCTCGTCGAGGAAGGCCAGGCGGGGCCGCTTCAGCAGGACCCTGGCGAAGCCGAGGCGCTGCTGCTCGCCGGGAGACAGGGTGCGGGACCAATGGGCCTCATCGTCGATCTGATCCTCCAGGTGGCCGAGCTGTACCCAACGCAATGCCTCGCACGCCTGCTCGTCGCCGATCCGGTGCGCAGGCTCGGGGTAGGCCAGCGCGGTACGCAGGCTTCCCAGGGGCAGGTACGGCTGCTGCGACAGGAAGAGCGTGTGAGCTCCGGTGGGCCGGCGGATGGTGCCATGGGCGTGCGGCCAGAGGCTGGCCAGGCTGCGCAGCAACGTGGTCTTCCCGCTCCCGGAGGCCCCCCTGACCAGCAGCGCCTGCCCTGGACTCATGCTCAGCGTCAGGCCTTCGATCAGCGGTTGCCTGTCGGGACGCCATACCCTGAGGTCCTCGATCTCCAGCGCGTCGGGACGATGCGCGAAGGTCGGCGACGACAGGTCGCGCGACTCCCTGTTCGCGTCCATCAGCGCCGTCAGTCGGTTCAGCGTCGCCCGGTAGTTGGCGAAGGAGTCGTAGGAGTTCCTGAAGAAGGACAACGAGTCGTGCACCTGGCTGAAAGCGTTGGAGGTCTGGGTGATGTCACCGAGTGAGATCGTCCCGCTGAGGAAGCGCGGCACCTGGATGATGTAGGGGAACACGACCGAGATCTGGGTGACCGCGTCGTTGAACGCCTGAAGCTTCAGGGACCGCTTGGTGATCGCCCACGTGTTCCCCATGACACGGGAGAACCTGGCCGACAGCGTCGTCCGCTCGACATTCTCGCCACCATAGAAGGCGATGCTCTCGGAGTTGTCCCGCAGGCGGACCAGGGCGTAGCGGAAAGAGGCGGAGAGTCCCTCTCGCAGGAAGTTCAGGTGGATCAGCGGGCGACCGATCCTGAAGGCGAGGACTGACGCCACGATCACGTAGGCGTAGGTGAGGAAGACCATCGCACGCGGTATCTCGTGGCCGAAGCCGGACATGGGTCCTGACAGTGCCCAGAGAATGGCGGTGAACGACACCAACCTCAACGCGGCGCCGATCGCACCGATCGACAGGTTGTATGAGTTCTCGACGAACTGCGTGATGTCTTCCTCGATGCGCTGATCCGGGTTGTCGACCGGGGAGCTCACGAACTGGCCTCGATGGTAGGCGTGCCCGTCCAGCCAGTCGGCGATCATGTGGTCGTTGAGCCAGGTCCGCCAATGGATGAACAGTCGCTGGGTGATCAGATACGCGAGCTGTGCACTGGAGACGGCGATCGCCGCGAGAACCATGAAGACGATGACATAGAACCAGAACTTCTTCGCGTCCAGCTCCTGCAGAGCCGTGAAGAGGCCGTTCGTCGCATACGACATCAGCACTTCGAGGCGCACTGCGAGGACCGTCAGCCAGAGCAGCACCAGGAGAGTGAGCAGCGGTCGCCAGGTGATCCAGCTACGCCCAGGCTTGAGATAGGAAAAGGCGAGTCGCCGGAACTGCCGCCCCCAGTGCGTGTAGCGGGTCAGCAGCCAGACAACCAGGGCGCCGACCAGAATGCTGACGACACAGGTCGTCGCCGTCGAAGTGAGGGACGTGAGCCATTCGTGCTGCCAGTCCATGGCGCCGCTGGCGGATCGAGTCGACACCTTTAAGAAGATACGTCCATCAAGTCCGATTTGTACCGTTTTAGGTTGAGATTTGAGGTGCGGTGGCTTGTCAATCGCTTTCATTCCGCGGACGGCCTTACCGTCCACCGCCCCGGACGGCAGCAGGCCGTCAGGTGGCGACTGCTGGCGCTCTCGCTGGGCGGCGCGCCGGGTTTCCCGGTCGCGCCAGCGCCCCGGCTCGGGATCGGCCGCTACCACGCCCGGCTGTCGATTGGAACCTGTCAGGCTCGGTCGAGGTGTTCGGAGGGACGCTCTCTCATCGGCAGGAGCGGACGTTCGCCAGAGACCCCGAGTGCCGACCAACGCGTGAGCCTCGACAGCGCATGTGCCTGCGACTTGTTCTCTGATCATGACGTGTCGGCTTGCTTGGTGCAGAGAACCGGTAAACAACAGGCCGGTACGCACGGGCTCCCGGGACCTGGCCTTGGCCGCGTTGAACCGCACCGGGTTTGCTGGAGACCCCGATGGGCCGGAATTGGGGTCTGACCTGAGGAAACGCCGTCAAGATCATCCCGACCATATCCCCGGCTCATGGTCCTACGGCTGCTTACGGGTGCCCTCAGCTACCCATCAAGGATCCACAGACCAAAGGCCCGCGGCAGGGAAACCGCAGGTCAGAGGCTGAAATGCCTGGTCAGAAGCGTGCCCCCGGCAGGATTCGAACCTGCGGCACCCGCTTTAGGAGAGCGAGGGCGGAGCAGCCCAATATTGTCCGTGGCCATGTAAAAGTCCCCACAGGTGGCCAGTTCGAGGTCACCACTGGTGGCCGGTTTAGGTCCCCACTTCTGCTTCGCGTTGTCCGCGTGTCGTGAGGAGGGGTGTGCCCTGAGCGGTG
>NZ_JBICRM010000068.1:0-19379 GCF_043197025.1 Nonomuraea marmarensis | reverse complement strand
CGCCTACCACCACGCCATCGACGACCTCAGCCGCCGCGCTGGAACCGCTGCCTGACCAGCGATCCCAGCTCAACATCCACAAACTTGACTCGATCTTCCCGGCTTCGCCGAATCAAGCCGGGCTAGCTCCCCCGGACGGGTGTAGGTTCCGATCACCCGGGCCGCGATCGAGGGCAGCATCTTGCCCGGATGCCGCATCGACTCCGGCAGATACCGGCCCTTGCGCTGCACCCGCGACGGCCGCTGCCCCGTCGCCCAGACCGATGTCGTCACCTCCGTCATCAGCCCTCACTCCCGGCCCGCTCGGTGGACTCGGTGGCGCCCGGCGCGGTGAACAGCAGTAGGTCCGCGTGCACTCGGGCACTGGCCGGCAACCCGGCACACTCCGGCAGTTCCTCGATCGCGGCCAGGGCTCGGCGGGCGAGACCCGGGTCGATGCGTTCGCCGCGAGCGGGATGCCGCAGGGCGATGATGTGCTGCAGATACACCAGCCCCGCCTCCCGGACACGGGCGATGATCTCGGGTACCGGGTCGACCACACCGTCTTGGCGGTGCAGGCCGGTGACCACCACCAGATGCCCGCCCGGCTTGACCAGCCCCGCCGCACGAGCGACATCGAACACCTCAGCCACGGTCTCGGGTTCGGCCTCGGAGTCCGGCCGACCGGTGGCGTGGCCCACGGGCTGCTGGCAGGTCAGCTCGGCCACCACCAGCCCCGCGCTGCCCGCGAGATCAGCCAGCACGCAGGCGTCATCGCCAGGCTCGGTGACGCGCAGGTCGGTGACCTCCAGGTCGTAGTCGGGGTGGGTGCGCGCCAGGCAACTCCAGGACACCCCCGCGCGGGCCACGTCGGTGAAGACGGCCACCGGCAGGCAGCCCGCCGTCAGCGCGGCCGAGACGAGCTGATGATCGCTCGCGCCGAGATGGACCACGGTCTCGCCCAGCCGCGTACACGCCGCGACCAGGTGCCGGGCCAGCGGGCCGCTGACCGGATGGCAGCACCCCGCCCGGCACGTCGTGGCCGATTCGGTGTCGGCTGCCGCCAGCCACACCGACAGCGGCAGATGCCCCCGGCCAGCCTCCTGACCCTCCCGGGCCAGCCGAAAGCCTGGCTCGGAGAGCTGTGTGTCCGGTTTGGATGCGATGGATGAGGAGCCGGCCGTGGCAAGCCCGGGAGCGGCAGAGGAACGGGTGGACGTGGATGCCGTTGAGGTTGAGGTTGAGGTGATGATGGGCTTGATCATGTGGGTGTGGCCCAAAGTGCCGGGCCACCGATCCCTGTCACTATTCCAAATACCTGCCGCCAGACCCGAATTCGGACAGGCCCTCACGTAAAGATTCGGCAAGACCAGCGGCGGGCGGTCTCGCGCCCCCGGCCGGACACCACCGGCCAGGACACCCCGGGCTTCTCATCCACACCCTGTGGACAAACGCTGCCGGTCAGTCCCCCGCCACATCACCGACTATCTCGCCCGAAACCACGTACGGCCGCGCCTCACCTGCCCAATTCACCCTCCGCATCCAACTGGTCACACTCATAATGGTGCGGCGTGCGGTCGGATGTCTGGAGGGGGTCCGGCCCGTACAAACGAGTGCGCCAACCCGACGCGCCACCCCCCGTCGGGCCAGCGTCCACACTCCCGCATCTCCCCCCTCCCACACGCACCATGAAGCCTGTTTTCGCAGGTCACAGCAGTCTCGGACACTTTCCGGACAACACTCGTCACCGGCTCCACCACGGCCGATCGTCCTTTGAACGATGCCACCTACGCTGGGAAGGAGGACACACCGAGACGTGCGGGAGGCGATCTGCATGCCGAGCCGGAAGGACGAACTGGCCGAACGCCGCTTCACCAAGCTCGTCGACCAGATCAAAGCGATGATGTCCGCCGGCCTCAAGCCGGAGTACCACGGCTTCTACGGCCAGCTCTGCCCGCGCCGTTGTGGCCGACGATCCCGAACGTCTCACCGGACCGGACCGCGAACGTCACACCGTCCACGGCCCGGGCGCTCCGGACACACCGCGGCAGCGGCCCAATATGGCACGCCTGCTGTTCCTGGACGCACACACCCGTGACCTGTACGCCGACTGGGCCGCCAAGGCACGTGCCGTGGTGGCGACCCTGCGGATGGCCTCCGGGCGCCACCCGGACGACCCGCTGCTGGCCGCGCTGCTTGGGGAGCTGACGGTGAAGAGCCCGGAGTTCGCCACGGTGTGGGCCGACCACCGGGTCAAGGCCGGCGGCGACGCGGTCTACGAGATGCGGCATCCGCTGGTGGGCACCATGCAGGTGACCCAGCAGACGCTGCGGATCGCCGACGACCAGGCGGTGGTCGTCGCCACCACCGAACCCGGGTCGCCCTCCCACTCCGCGATGACGCTGCTCGTCCACAGCGCGCTCATCGGGCGTACCTCTGCCGCCCAGGACCCCCGGCACGACGCGCCGGCGCGGACATGACCGGCTGACTCCTTCCCACGCTTCCCCACGCTTTCCCCAGGCGCTCCGAACCGAGCGCCCGATGCCGCACGCCCGCGAACCCCCCGTTCGCGAAGTCATTCGGAAAGGACCAGCAGTGCGCAACAGAATGCTCACCCTCGCAGTCGCCGCCGTCGCAGCCGGGATCGGTCTGGTGACCGTACCGCCATCAAACGCGGCGACGATCATCGCCGCATCGTCCCCCTCGACCGCGCAGGCCCGCCCGTCGGCTGCGCCGCCGGTGACGTCACGGATCGCGGTGCACTTCGACCTGGCGAAGGGCCAGCTGCCGGAGAACATCGCGCTGGGCCCGGACGGTACGGCCTACGTCACCTTCGCGGCCGCCCGTCAGGTCGCCGCGATCAGTCCGGCCGGCGCCACCCGGATCCTGGCTACCCTCCCCGCGCCCGCCGACGGCGGCGCCGACACCCCGGCCCTCGGGTTCGCGCTCACCACCGGCATCGTCCGCACCGGCGACGGCACGCTGTACTTCCTGTACGCCAGCGGCGACGCCGCGACCACCGGCCTCTACCGGCTGCGTCCCGGGCAGGAGCCGCGGCGAATCGCCGCGCTGCCGGCCACCGGGCTGCCCAACGGCCTTGCCTACGACGAGCCGGCGAAGACCTTCTACCTCACCGACTCAGTGCACGGCACCATCACCACCGTGCCCCTGAACGGCGGCCACGCCCAGGTCTGGTCCTCGGCGCGAGAACTCTCCGCCACCACATTCCTCGGCGCCAACGGCATCAAGGTGCGTCATGGCGCAGTTTGGGCCACCAACCTCGACCAGGGCACCCTGTTGCGGATCCCGATCAACCGAGGCCGTCCCGGACCCGTCCGGGTCAAGGCCGCCGGGCTGGCCGGCATTGACGACATCGCCTTCACCGGAACCGGCGACGACCAGGTCATCGCGGCACTCAACGCGCCGAACAAGGTCGTGCGCATCGACGGGGACGGCCGCGCGAAGACACTCCTGACGACCGCCGCCGGACTGCAGAACCCGACCTCGGTGGCCGTGCGCGGCCGGACCCTCTACGTGCTCAGCGCCGCCTACACCACCGCCACCGACCCCAACCTGGTGCTGGCCACCCTGCCGCGCCGCTGACCTTCGGAGGACCACCATGCACGAGATCAAGCTCGGCGACGTCACCGTCACCCGCATCGAGGAGACGCACGGCCCGATCATGCCCACCCGGGCGTTCTTCCCTACCCTGCCGGACGAAGCCTGGCAAGAGCATCGCGACCTGCTCATTCCCGACCACCTCGGCACCGACGACGACATGGTGCACGTCGCCATGCAGACCTGGCTGCTGCGCAGCGAGGGCCGCACCATCCTGATCGACACCGGCATCGGCAACGACAAGAACCGCCCCGCCGTCGAACCCTGGCACCAGCAGCAGCTGGACTACCTCGGCCGGTTCGCCGCGGCCGGAGTCCAGCCGGAGGACGTCAACCTGGTCGTCAACACCCACCTGCACCTGGACCACGTCGGCTGGAACACCCGCCTGGCCGACGGCGAGTGGGTGCCGACCTTCCCGAACGCCGCCTACCTGATGCCGGCCATCGACTTCCACCACTGGAACCCGGCGAACAATCCCGGCATCCCCG
This sequence comes from Nonomuraea marmarensis, assembly GCF_043197025.1. Taxonomy (NCBI): domain Bacteria; kingdom Bacillati; phylum Actinomycetota; class Actinomycetes; order Streptosporangiales; family Streptosporangiaceae; genus Nonomuraea; species Nonomuraea marmarensis. The sequence goes on along the minus strand of NZ_JBICRM010000068.1, from coordinate 15,294 downwards.
GCAGCGTCAACGAGTACGCCTTCGAGGACAGCATCGCTCCGGTGCACGCCGCTGGACAGGTACTCCTGTGGGAGGACGCCTACGCCATCGACGGGAACCTGCGTCTGGAGGCCGCGCCCGGGCACACGCCAGGCCATGCCGTGATCAAGCTGGAGTCCGGCAACGACCGGGCCCTGTTCGCCGGCGACATCGTCCACACCCCGTTGCAGTTGCACCACCACGGCCACGACAGCTGCTTCTGTGAGGACCCGGCCCAGGCTCGTGCCACCCGGCGCCGCCTGCTCGACTGGGCGGCCGACACCACCGCCTTGGTCCTGCCCGCCCACTTCAGCGGCCGATCGGCCCTGGAGATCGAGCGGCGTGCCGAGGCATACGCCGTCAAGGAGTGGGGCCCATTCAGCCGCTACTGACCGCTCCGCCACCGGCGCCTCACCCTGCCTGATTCGTCGTCGGTGGCCGAGCCCGCAAGGTAACCGCAGCCGTACTCGCGGTTCCTACCCTGGATCAGTTCACTCAGCGACACTCTCGCCGTCGGCGGGCGGCCCAGCGTGCTTGTCCGGCACGACGACGAGGCTGACGATGCGACGTGTGCGGCCCTGACCCCCAGTGCGGCCGATTCGTGTGACGACCGCCTTCTCTATTTCCTCGATCATCGCGGCGAATTCGTCGTCGGACAGCCACACCGCCGCCTGCCGGTAGACCACCCCGTCGCCGATGGGATCGGCGTCTTCGCTGGCGAGGTAGCGGTCGAAATCCGTCAGCAACGATGCGACGAACGTGGCGTACGCCCGTTGGTGGTCCTCCCGCGTCATGGCCGCCCGCGCCGCTGGGTCGACCACCGCCTCCTCCGCGCGAACCCGGTAGCTGCGTACCACGATTCCGCGCACCCGTTCCTCGCTCGCCACCTCCAGCACGCCCGCGTCGGTCAACAGGGCGATGTGCCGGTACATCGTCGCCGGCGGGACGTCGGGCAGGCGGTCACGCAGCTGCGCGGTGGTCAGCGGATCGGCGTCGAACAGCGCTTGCAGAATGCGCATCCGAACGGGATGCAAGAGAAGATCTGCGGTTGCCACAAACTGATTCTCTCACATACGATAAGGTCACCAAATATGAGAACGTTACCAAATATGAGAGAATCGGAGTGAGGCATGCGAGAGGTCGACATGACGGCCACCTCGGGCGACGGACCTCCCCCGGTCGGCACGTCGCCCCGCCCGCGGTCCCCAACCCCTTCCCGGCCGTACCTCTGCCACGCGGCTGGATTTACCGGTCGGCACGAGACCGCCGCCGCGCACCCCCAGGGGTGGAGCGGTGGCGGTGCCGGCGGGGTCGCCCGCGTGAGGGAGACTCCTGGCCCTGATGACCTGCCACGGCCTCCGGGGCCCCGCCCTGGCGATCACCACCGGCCTGGCCGCAGCTTTCTCCCGATGGGACGGAAAACCGTGTAGCCGAAAATCCTGGTCCGGCCGTTCCGGAATGGACATGGCGCCTGGCCAGAGACCTTGTTTCGTGGCTCTCGACCTCCAGCCATATCCTTGCGCGCCGAGCGTCGGAAACACACCCGATTGCAGGTTTCGCCCACCCCCTGCGGAATGGATCATGAATCCCTATTCCGTGGCACCCGCGAAAGAGAAAAGCGTGACTACCACAACCCCCGTTCCCCAGAAAAGTGGCCTTGTCCTTTTCTGGGCCGTCACATTCACGACGACCTTTGCTTTCTGGCTCGTCGCGATCGCACTCGGTGGATCGGCGATGAGTTCCCCCACCGTCATCCTCTACCTGCTCGGTGGCTTCGGCCCGGTGTTCGGCGCGATCGCGGTCCGTGTCCGCCGCGCCCGCCGCAGTCAACCCGCCCCCACTCATACGGTGAGACTCCGGCTGACTGCGCGACTGCTCTGGGTGCTGCCCCTGCTGGTGCTGGCATCGGCGACCGTGCTGGCAGCCGCGCTGCTCGCGGAGCTCCTGGGTGGTCCCGCGATAAGCTTTACGGCGGGACAGAGTTTGATCGCGACCGCGGGCGGACCCGTCCCATTCTTCGTCAGCATGCTGGTCGCCGGTCCGTTGGCCGAGGAGCCCGGTTGGCGCGGCACGGCCTATCCGCGCCTGCGTGCGTCGATGAGCAGCCTGCAGGCTGGCCTACTGCTGGGTGTCATCTGGGCGGTATGGCATCTGCCGCTGTTCTTCATCTCCGGGACCGTCCAGGCCGCATTCGGTCTGGTCAGCTGGAGCGGGTTGCTGTTCACGCTCAGCGTCATCCCGATGGCGCTGCTGACCTGTTACGCCTACGAGCGTGCCGGGGTTGCGGCGTCGATCGCGGTTCACTTGGGCGTCAACGCGACGATGGCGCTGCTGAGCGTCAATTCGCCTATCACGCAGGCATCCATCCTGGTGGTGCAGTTCCTTGTCGCGATCACGCTGCTTGCTCGGCAGCGCGAACGCCAGGCGGCACGGCCGGTTGACATGGCCCATGGGTAAGCCACTAGGCACCGTGATCACGTTTGGTCAGCTGGGGACATTTGGTACCGAGTGCCACCCTGGCCCGCACAGGTACGGGACTATGGCCGATGGTCTGGGACAGCCAATGGCGACCGTCAACGCCCACGCGGCAGGGCTGGGGCCGGGATACGGGCCAGAGGCGTCGTTCACCTTGAAGTTCGTGCCGGTGTGGACGAGCATGTAGGGCCCACCCGCAGTGGTGGCGGCTGAGCTTGGTGCCGCCCGAGTCCCGGAACTGCGTGACGTAGCGGAAGCTGGACCGCTGTGCGACTGCGACGGAGGCGGCGTTCTCCGGCTCTACGTTGATCACTGCCTGTGTCGCCCCTTGGGCAGCTGCATACAGGCAAACCAGGTGGACCGCGCGGGTTGCGAGGCCGCGTCCCCGCCATTTCGGGTAGAGCCCGTAGGCAATTCTTACTTGGCCCTCGGCCAAATCCTCCGCCTCGAATCGCAGGTCAATGGTGCCTACCAGGTCTGTCTGGGTGTCGACGTGGATCGCGAAGGCGCGCAATGGGCCGTTGATGCTCCACTGCTGCATTGGTGGGCATGCAGGCCCAGTAAGAACGTTCACCACCGACCAGTTCCCGCTCGACGATGGCTGCGCTCAGGCCGGCGTGCACCACGCGGTGGGCAACGTTCTCTCCAACCGGGCCCGCCCCGATGACGATGACGTCGAAGATGCCAGCGTCCATGTCAGAGTCCTTGAGTGACACGGCCGAGGCGCAGCGCCGAGGCGAGGAAGAACAGACCGCCGAGCGTGGCGTAGCCGGCGAGGTTGACCAGCGACGCGCCTTCCTGCGCGGCTTGCAGGACGAACGATGTCCCGGCGACCGTGGAGATGGCTCCGCTGATGATCATCGGCCAATGACCATCCAGGTTGCGGCGGATCACACCGACAGCAAGCTGGATGAGACCGGACACGATGGCCCAGGCGCCCCACACACGCAGCACTGCCGGGATGCCGGACGAGGCAGCGAGGGCCAGGCCGATGGCGGTGACCCAGCTGATCGCGATGTTCACGTACAGGCTCAGCGCTGGGCCCGTCGCTTTCGACGAGCGGGCGTCGATGACAGCGGCGACCCCATCGAACAGGGGGTAGAGCACCAGCAGGGTGACGCTGATCGGCCCGAGGCTCGACGCGGTCGCGATCAGCAGACCGGCCCAGATGAGCGCGAATCCGAATCGGACGAAGTACAGCCGTCGCAGGGAGGTGGCGATGGCGGCGGGGGAGGCAGTAACAGTGCTCACGGGAAATCCTTCTGTATAAGCGTGATTACGGGGACGGGTACGGACGGCAGACCAGCGGAGGACGCGGACGGAGCGGACGCCCCCGAGCGCGACAGCCAGCGTGGCGCCGGGCGTGAGCATGGTGGAAAGAGTTGCGGGACGAGGCAGTGAACACCCCTTAAGAGATAGAACGTTCGGTATTGATGTAAGAGTGTCAGCACATGTTCTGACATGTCAAGACCGAACGTTCTATCTGCTAAGCTCTCGGTAATGGTGCAGAACACTCGAGGTCAGGTATCCGAGGCGCGATCACGGCTGCTCGGAACTGCCACCCGGCTCTTCTACGCGGAAGGGCTCCACTCTGTGGGGATCGATCGGATCGTCGCGGAGGCGAAGGTGACCCGCGCGACGTTGTACCGGCACTTCCCCAGCAAAGATGAACTCGTCGTCGCGTATCTGCAAGGAGCCGACCAGGCCATCCGCGATCGGGCCGGCGAAGCCCTCGGCAGCGACAGACCGGCGGCCGACATCGTACGAGCCATCGCCAGGTCGATCGCCGAGGACATCGCGTCACCTGGGTTTCGCGGATGCGCCTTCCTCAACGCTGTGGCGGAGTATCCAGACCCCGAGCATCCCGTGCACAAAGCCGTCCTCGCGCACCGCCAGTGGTTCCTGCGCACCATCACCGACTTGCTCGCGCAAACCGGAGAAACACCGCCCGAGCCCGCAGGCCGACATTTCGTCATGCTGCGAGACGGCGCGATGGCAGCGGGCTGCCTGTCCGACCCGGCGGCGGTCTGCGAGACGTTCCTCCAAGGAATCGAGGGAATCCTGCAGTTCCGCGCCGATTCCACGGCTCCTCAACCCAGGGCAGGAACTGTCTGAGCGCTTCGGACCGTGGGGCCTCCTCCTCGCAGATCCTGTTCTTCTCCTTTGCCCGCCGGGATCGTCCCCGCAGGCGGCGCTGAAGGCGGCAGTGAACCGACCACGGCCGGCGCGGAGTGCACGGTCAGAGCCGAACCAGGCACCGAGGAGCTTGTGCGGCACGCTGGCCTGCTCGGCTGCTGGGGTCAGGCGGCCGCTGGTTCGTGGTGACCTTGTGGCCGAGAGTCTGGAGTCTGGCGATAAGCCGCTGGGTTTCCCTAATGAGAGTTAACGGATCTGCCTGGGGTATCCGGCAGACTTCGGACTGGTAGCCACCGGCGGGTGAGCACTCGGGTTTCCTGGACGTTGAGTCCTGACGAAAGACCGTGCCCCTGCCGGTAACCGGGTGAGTTGCTCGCTGGTTGCTCTTCGGCACGGGTCCGGCACATGGCCGGGGCGTTTCGAACTCCGATTTGGGCCCGTGGGCCCTGTGGGTGCCGAATATGGTGTCACAGGGTTTGATCTGGGGTTTTGCCGTGCTCGATGGCGCGGCTCCGGCAGGATCGCAGGATGGCTCTGCGGCTGGATCGCTAGGACGCGGGCTCGCGGGTCAGGCGGACGAGGACGCTGGCATGGTCGCCCGGGGGCAGGTCGAGGTCCAGGCCGTGGGAGAGCAGTACCGCGCCGTGGTGCACGTGGCCGGTGTCCTCGTCGCGGTAGCGGCCCGCCGGGTCCAGGGTGGCCAGGCGCAGACCTTCCGCGGGGTGGCCGAACCTCGCCGTCACCCGGTAGGCCAGCACCACGACCCTGTCGCCGAGCACGTACTGCACCGCGCTGACCGGACCGGCCGGCTCACCCAGGCGGTACAGCTCGCCGTGCTGCACCACCAGGCGGATCTCCTTGTAGCGGGCCACCAGACCGGCCGCCTCGGCGCGCTCGGCCTCCGTCCACTCGGGCAGGTTTCCCCCGAGGCCGAGGACGCCGGCCATGGCGACATGGAAGCGGAAGCGCAGCGGGACGAGCCGGCCGGTCAACGGGTTCGGGCTGTCGGTCACCCAGGCGGCCATGGTGCGGGCCGGGTAGAGCTGGCCGTACCCGTGCTGGATGCCGATCCGGTCCACGGCGTCGGTGTTGTCGGAGGTCCACACCTCGTCGGTACGGGCCAGGATGCCGAGGTCGGCGCGGCCTCCACCGCCCGCACACGACTCGATCCGCAGGTGCGGGTGGTCGGCCCTGAGCCGGTCGATGATCGCGTACACCGCGCGGACGTGATCGATCCACAGCCGGTCGGGGTCGTCGTGTCCGGGCCGGCCGGCCTCGGTGAAGGCCCGGTTGAAGTCCCACTTGAGAAAGTCGATCTCGTGGTCGGCGACCAGCCGGTCAAGCCAGGCGTGCGCCCAGGCGGCCACGTCGGGCCGGGCGAAGTTGAGCACGAGCTGATTGCGCAGCGTGGTGCGGCGCCGGTGCGGCATGTGCAGCACCCAGTCGGGGTGCCGCCGGTACAGGTCGCTGTCGGGGTTGACCATCTCGGGCTCCACCCACAGGCCGAAACGCATGCCGTGGCCGTGCACGGCCTCAATCAGCCTGTCCAGGCCGCCGGGGAAGCGGCCGAGGTTCACCTCCCAGTCCCCCAGGCCGGCACGGTCGCTGTCGCGTGCCCCGAACCAGCCGTCGTCGAGCACGAACAGCTCCGCACCGAGGGCGGCGGCCTGCTCCGCGAGCCGGAGCTGCCCGTCGAGGTCCACGTCGAAGCCGGTGGCCTCCCAGGAGTTGTACACCACCGGCCGCGTCTCCTCCGGGTGCGGCAGGACGTGGCGGAGCGTGTAGGCGTGCCAGGCACGGCTGATGCCGCCGAACCCGGACGTGCCGTACAGGCCGGCGAACACCGGGGTGGTCCAGGTCTCGCCGGGGGCGAGCCGCCAGCGCAGGCCGTCGTGGCCGAAGCCGCCGGTGAGACCGACCGGGCCGAACGGCGGCCGCTGCACGGTGATCCGCCAGCTTCCGCTCCACGCCAGCGCCGCGCTCCACACCTCGCCGTGCTCTTCGGTGGCCGCGCCCGCGTCGAGCATGAGCCACGGGTTGGCCTGGTGGCCCGTGGTGCCGCGCCTGCTGGTCAATACGGTCTCGCCGTACGGCAGGGGCTCACGCCTGAGCTGGCTCTCGCTGGACCAGCCGCCGGCGACGTGGCTGATCCGGGCGCCGGGGAGCACCGGCAGGGTCCACGCGGCCGAATCGGAGCGTTCCAACTCGACGGGGTCGCGGTCGCCGGTGTGGCGCAGCACGGTCCAGCGCTCGATCACGTCGGTGTCTTCGCGTACCCGGTAGTGGAGGGTGATCTCCAGGGGGTGGTGCCGGTCGGCGAACCGGATGGCCAGGTGGCCGCCGTCGATCTCGTGCCCCAGGTGGCGCCACTCCACGCCGGCGCCGCCGTCGGCGTACCGGACCAGCAGGGAGGGGGCACCGAAGCCCGGCCCCTCCAGTTCCCCGTAACCCTGGACCTGGAAGCTGCTGCCGTCGCGGCAGACCGGGCCGGGCACCGTGGCCGCCTGCTCGGCGGTGAGCGGCGGTCCCCAGTGCACGTGCCGCGGGCGGTCGTCCGCATCGAGGCGCAGCGCGTAGGAGGTGGCGGGCGTGCGCAGCAACCACAGGCGGCGCTCGGCCAGGTACGTCACGAGGGTCATAAAGGTCCTTACCTAGGGTGGCAGGAGTGTACGACCGCCCCGTCTCCGAATTCAATTCTTGACACTATTAATTAATTATCCTACGTTACGACCATGTTTCAGCCGCCGACGTTCACTCGGGGTTCCATCGGTAGCCCTGCCGAGGCCACCGTGATCACCACCGTCCTCACCCGCGGGCCCATCTCGCGGGTCGACATCGCCCGGATGACCGGGCTGTCGCAGGCCGCGGTGACCAAGGCGGCACGGCCGTTCATCGACGCCGGCTACATCGAGGAGCTGCCCAACCGGGAGCGGGCGGCGACCGGAGCCGGCCGACCCGCCAGCCCGCTCGCCGTCCGCGCCGACCGGGAGTTCTTCGTCGGCATCAAGATCACCTCTGACGAGCTGATCGGCGTGGTCACCGACCTGCGCGCGCAGATCCTGCACTCCCGGCACCGGGCGCTGAACTCGCACGTGTTCGACCACGTCGCGGGCCAGATCGTCGACCTGGTCGGCGAACTGCTCGGGCAGGACACGGCTTACCGCGAACGGGCGCACTGCATGGGGGTGGCCCTGTCGGGTGATGTGGACCGGGCCTCGGGAAAGGTTCGCTACTCCCCCTTCATCGGCTGGAACGACGTCGAGCTGGCCGCCTACCTGACCCGGGCGACCGGCCTGATCACCACGCTGGAGAACGACGTCAAGGCGCTGACCGTGGCCGAGCAGTGGTTCGGGGAGGGCGTGGACACGGCGTCGTTCGCGCTCGTCACGGTGGGCGCCGGGATCGGCTGCGGCCTCGTCGTCGGCGGGCAGGTCGTCTCCGGCGCGTACGGCGTGGCCGGCGAGATCGGGCACGTCCCGGTGGCCGACGGAGGGCCGCCGTGCCACTGCGGCGGGCGGGGCTGCGTCGAGGCCATCGCCTCCACCGAGGCCATCGTCGCCGCCTCCCGCCTTGCCGCCGGCCGCGACCTGACCATGGACGACGCCGTCGCCCTGGCCCGCGTCGGCCACGAGGGCGTCCGCGAGGTCTTTGCCCGTGCCGGGCACGCCATAGGGCTGGGGCTGGCCGCCATGGTCAACCTCGTCGGACCGGAGCGAGTCGTGGTCTCGGGCGAGGGCGTCGCCAACTACGACCTGTTCGAGGAGCAGATCCGGCAGACCTTCGTGGCCCAGGCGTTCGCCGCGGCCGCGAACTGCCCGCTCACCATCCGGCCCCTGCCCTTCGAGGCATGGGCGCGGGGCGCCGCGGCGGTCGCCGTGCAGACCCTGTTCACCCTCTGACCCCTGAACGTCCGGGACCGAAGCCTGTCACCCCCGCGATCGGCCCGACACCCGCCCTGTCCCTTCCATCAGCGGACCGCCCGCGGCCGGCGGCCCGCAGGACCGACCTTGTCCTCACGGCCGCAGAACCGGAAGGACTCCAAGATGAACGACGGACTGACCCGGCGCGGGTTCCTCAGCGCCTCGCTGCTGTTCGCCGGCGGCACCCTCGTGGCGTGCAACGCGAGCGACCCCACCGGGAAGGCCACCACCGCCGGCGCCAAGATCACGCTGAACCAGTACTACCACGCCTACGGCGAGCAAGGTGTCCAGCAGGCCGTCCAGCGCTACGCCGCGGAGTACACAAAGGCCAACCCGGACGTGGCAATCAACATCAGCTGGGTCGCCGGCGAGTATGAGACGCGGCTGAACGCGGCCCTGCTCACCTCGCAGGCACCGGACATCTTCGAGATCGGCGACTTCCGCTACCAGATGATCAAGAACGGCCAGCTCGCGCCGCTCGACGACATCATCAACGCCTCGGAGTACGTCAAGGCCAACGTGGAGAACGTCACCGCCGACGGCAAGGTCTACGGCATCAAGATGATGGACGACATCATGATGCTCTACTACCGCAAGAGCGTCCTTGCCGCGGCGGGCGTGACCCCGCCGAAGACGTTCGACGAGCTGGCCGCCGCCGCCAAAAGGCTCACCACGGACAAGATGAAGGGCCTGTTCGTCGGAAACGACGGCGTGGGCGACGTGGGCCACCTGCTGCTGTGGTCCGGCGGCGGCGACGTGATCAAGGACGGCAAGGTCGCCTTCCAGGAGGGCGCCGAGGCGATCTCCGCCATCCGCCGCCTGCACCAGGACGGCTCGCTGCTGCTCGGCTTCCCCACCGACTGGTACGACCCGGGCGCGATCGTGCAGAACGCCGCCGCCATGCACTGGTGCGGCCTGTGGGCCATGCCCGACATCCAGAAGAACCTGGGCGACGACTTCGGCGTGATCCCCTGGCCGGCCTTCGGCTCCGGCGGCACCCCGGTCGGCCGGCTCGGCGGCTGGTACGAGCTGGTCAACGCCAAGAGCCCGCACGTGGACGAGGCCAAAAAGTACGTCCAGTGGCTCTGGGCCAAGCAGGACGAGCTGCAGAAGGACTTCTGCCTGAACTACGGGTTCCACGTGCCGGCCCGTACGCCCGTCGCCGAACAGGCCCTGCAGGGCGGCAAGCTCGCCTCCGGCCCGGCCAAGGAGGCGGTCGCCATCTCCCAGCAGTACGGCCGGTCGTTCCCGGCGCTGTGGAACACCGCGATGCAGACCGCGTTCGGCCAGGCCGTGGCCGGGGTGGCGAAGGGGAAGGGTGACGCCGGCAAGCTGCTCGGCGACGCCGCCACCCAGGTACAGACCGAGCTCGACAAGCAGCTCGCCTGATGACCGTCACCGCCGGGCGGACGACGGCCGCGAAAGCGGTCGCCGCCCGCCCGCGGCGCCGGGTCGACCGGCGCGCCGTGGGAGCGTTCATCCTGCTCACCGCGCCGATGGTGATCGGTCTGGGACTGTTCAAGTACGTCGCCATCGGGTGGAGCCTGCTGCTCAGCCTGAACGACGCCCGCGGCACGCTGGAGCTGGGGTCCTGGACCGGCCTGGACAACTACGCGTTCCTGCTGGGCGATGAGGGCTTCCGGTCGTCGCTGGTCACCATCGTCGCGTTCACCGCGTTCATCGTGCCGGTGACCTTCGCCGCATCCCTGGCGCTGGCCGTCCTGGTGAACCGGGTACGGCGCGGCCGGGCGTTCTTCCGTACCGCCTTCCTCATCCCGGCGGCCGTGTCCTACGTGGCCGCCTCCCTGGTGTGGAAGATGAGCCTGTTCAACGGCCTGCCCTCGGGGATCGCCAACACCCTGGGCAGTCTGTTCGGCATGGCGCCGGTCGCCTGGATCGGCACCGAGCAGCCGCCGCTGTACTGGGCCGTGCTGGTGACCCTCCGGCTGTGGCTCCAGGTCGGCCTCTACATGATCCTGTTCCTGGCCGGGCTGCAAGCCATCCCGCAGCAGCTGTACGAGGCCGCCGCGATCGACGGGGCCGGTGGCTGGCAGACGTTCCGCCGGATCACCCTGCCCCAGCTGCGCAACACGTCGGTCGCCATCGTGCTGCTCCTGTTCATCGCGGCGTTTCAGGCGTTCGACGAGTTCTACAACATCTTCAGCACCGGTCTCGGCGGCAGCGCCACCGCACCGGTTCGCCCGCCCCTGGTCTACCTGTACGGCATCGCCATCAAGGACCAGAACTACGGCCTGGCATCCGCGGGTGCGTTCCTGCTCACCGTGGTGATCATCGTGGTCACCCTGCTGCAGGGCCGTCTCGTCGGATTCGGCAGGAAGGACTGAGGCTATGACCGGGGCCACGAAGGGGACTACGAGCGCGGTTGACCCCCGCGCCGGCCGCCACCGCGGCCTGGCCGGCACCATCGTGACGTACCTGGTGCTCGGGCTGGTGTCAGCGGTGTTCCTGCTGCCGTTCTACGTCATGCTGCGCAACTCGATGATGACGCAGATGGAGGTGAGCTCGCCCGACTGGCACTGGCTGCCGGCCGTCTTCTCCCTGGACAACTACCGCGACCTGTTCAGCGACCCCTCCGTGCCCATGGGCACCGCCCTGGGCAACTCGCTGCTCATCGCCGTCGTCACGGCACCCGTCTCCACGATCTTCGCCTCGATGGCCGGGTACGCGCTGGCCCGCCTGCCGGTGCCCGGGCGCGGCGCGGTGCTGACGTACGTGGTGGTCACCATGATGATCCCCGGCTCCGTGACGTTCGTGCCGACGTTCGTCGTGGTGGGTGCCCTCGGTGGGGTCAACACCACCTGGGGCATCATCGCCCCGGGGCTGTTCAACGCGTTCGCCGTCCTGCTGTTCCGGAACTTCTACCTGCGTTTCCCCGCCGAGATCGAGGAGGCCGGGCGACTCGACGGGCTCGGCTACCTGGGCGTGTACCGGCGGCTGGCGCTGCCCAACTCGGTCACCATGCTGGCCTCGCTCGGAGCTCTGTCGTTCATCGACGCGTGGAATGCGTTCCTGTGGCCGCTGGTCATCGGCCAAGACCCGGCCTCCTGGACCGCGCAGATCGCGCTGTCCACCTTCCTGACCGCCCAGTCCGTCAACCTGCCCGGCCTGTTCGCCGGCGCCGTGATCATCATCATCCCGCTGGCAGTGATGTTCCTCGTCGCCCAGCGGCACATCGTGCAGGGCCTGACCACGTCCGGCCTGAAGGGCTGAGTCCTGGCCTCGGGACCATTCACCGCTCGATCCAGCTCAAGGAACTTGAATGCGACACTCCCCACCTGTCCGTGCCCTCCTCACCCTCCTCACCGTCCTGGGCGTGACCGCCACGCTCTTGGTGGTGAACGGCAGTCCCGCCCTCGCCAAGAGCGACTTCTCCGCCCGGCCGTTCATGGGCTGGAGCAGCTGGAGCGTCCAGTCGTCCACCCGTGCCGGGTACGGGACGAACTGGCTGACCGAGGCCAACATCCGCCGGGCCGCCGACGCCATGGCGGGCCGGCTCAAGAAGGCCGGCTACCGGTACATCAACATCGACGCCGGGTGGAACGCCACCATGGACTGGGTCTTCGGCTTCGACGGCAACGGGATCCCCGACCCCGACCCGACCCGCTTCCCCCGCGGCATCGAGCCCGTCGCCGACTACGTCCACGGCAAGGGCCTCAAGATCGGCCTGTACGGGGCGGCCGGACTGGAGAAGGCGGTCTACGACCGTAACCTCCCGATCCTCGGCACCGACTGCCGTACCCAGGACATCGCCGTGCAGCCGCTCACGCCCACCAACATGTGGGGCGGCAACTGGAAGATCGACTACTCGCGGCCGTGCGCGCAGGCGTACATCGACTCCATCGTCGCCCGGCTGGCGTCGTGGGGCGTCGACTTCATCAAGATCGACGGCACCACGGCCGACAACGTCGCCGACATCGAGGCGTGGTCGCGGGCGATCGACCGGGCCGGCCGCAGCATGTGGCTGACCGCCAGCGCCTGGCCGGTGCCGCGCGCCGCGGGCGAAGGGCTGAAGCCGCACGCCAACAGCGTCCGTGTGGACACCGACATCGAGTGCTACTGCGACACCGTGTCCAGCTGGACCAGCTCGGTCGACGACCGCTGGAACGACCTGCCCGCCTGGCTCGACGTGGTCGGCCCGAACTACTGGCCGGACCTCGACTCCATGCCGATCGTCAACAACACCGGCAAGGGCCTCCAGGACGGCGTCAACGACGTGGAACGGCAGAGCGTGATGACGTTCTGGTCCATGGCGTCCTCTCCCCTGTACGTCGGCGGCGACCTGGCCAACCTGGACGCGAAGGCCGTCTCCATCCTCACCAACCCCGAGGTGATCGCCGTCGACCAGGCCGGACGCATCCCCAGCCGGGTGACCGGCGGCACCCTGCAGACCTGGAAGAAGCAGCTCGGCGACGGCACCCTCGCGGTGGCCGTCTACAACCTGGGCGACTCGCCGGCCGACATCACCGTGCGGTGGGCCGACCTCGGCATCGTGGGCCCGGCGAAGGTGCGTGACCTGGTCGCCCGCCGCAACCTCGGCAAGTTCCCAGAAACCTGGCAGGCCACCGCTATCCCGGCGCACGGCTCGCGGCTGGTCAGGATCACGCCCGAGGTCATCCTGCCGCCGGACACCGAAGCCCCCACCGCGCCGACCGACGTGCGGGCGACCGACGTCACCGCCACCGACGTCACCCTGTCCTGGAGCCCCTCGACCGACAACGTGGGCGTCACCGGCTACGACGTCTACCAGGACGGTACCGTCAAGGCCACCGTCACCGACACCACCACGACCGTGACCGGCCTGAACCCCGGCACGTCCTACACGTTCGGGGTCCGGGCCAGGGACGCGGCGGGCAACGTCTCACCGCCGTCGGCCGCCGTCGCCGTGACGACCTCCCCGGCCGCCCCCGGCACCAGCTATGAGGCCGAGTCCGGCACGCTGAGCGGCCGCGCGCGCGTGGTCTCCTGCACGGCCTGCTCCGGCGGCCAGAAGGTCGGCGACCTCTACCAGGGCGGCGCGGTGACACTGGGTGACGTCACCGTGCCCGCGGCCGGCACCTACCTGCTGACCATCACCTACATCGCGGGTGACCCCACCCGCAGCGTGTTCCTGACCGCCAACGACGGACCGGCCACCACCCTGTCCTTCCCCTCCACCGGAAGCTGGGACACCCCCGGCGACCTGACCACCACCGTCACCCTGCGCGCCGGCACCAACACCCTCACCTTCGACAGCGGCACCGGCTACAGCCCTGACTTCGACAAGTTCACCCTGAGCCCCGCCTCCAGCCCCAAGAGCTGAGCGAACGGTCAGGGGTGCACGACGGCCCGGCGCGATCGCGCCGGGCCGTCGCCGTAGATGCCGAGCGCCACCGGCCGACCCGAGTCCTGATGAAAATGCGCAGGCGGGGGCCCCAAGGCCGAAGGGTGGCGGCGGAGTCACCCTCGCGTGCGAGGGTCGACGAGCTTCAGCAGGCCGGGGGTCCTTGCGGCGCAGCGTCACCTTGCGGCTGTTGCCGTAGTCGACCTGTCGCGTCAGACCCGCTTCGCGCAGCATGCGGAAGTGATGGGTCAGCGAGGTCCAAGATCACGGCCCTCCGGGCGGAGCTTCGCTCGTTTGGGGCTCCTGCGCCCCAGACAATGCCATCGTTGCCGCCATTGTCGAGGCCCACCACGGCACACTGCAGGCCCACCCCCTCCCCAGAAGGAGGGCTGGTGGCCATCGCTCTGAACGGACGCCGGTGATGTACGGTTCGCGCTGTGCTCTATCGCATCCGTGTCATCATCGGTTCGCTGATCTCCTTAGTCTGCCTGGGGTTCGCTCTCTACGCGCTGTACCAGCTCATCCGGGGCGGGAGCTGCGCCTCAGGTGGCAACTACGTCTCCATACGGCAATGCCCGCCCGGCACGGAGAAGTGGGCGTGGATACTTCCCGGCGTGATCATCGGCGGACTGCTTAGCTTCTTCCTCGGCACCTTCAAGGGCTTCGTGCGTACCCCGAAACCGCCCGAGACCCCCGCAGACGACTTCCCGCGTAGGACGGCGCCGTTCGACCGGCCCACCCCATTGATAGTGACAAGGGGGCAGGTATTCACCACCGCCGCAGGTGACCAGGACCCTCTCCTACGGCTACAGAGACTCCGCGAGCTGCTCGACGCGGGCACGCTGTCGCCCGCGGAGTTTGAGCTCGCGAAGCGGAAAATCCTGAACGAAATGTGAGCGGTTATCCGGAAGCCTCCCCGATGTTCGCCCTGGATATCACGGCTCCATGGCCGCGAGTTTTCCGGTTCCGACCCGGCCAAGCAGCACGGCCCGGACATCGCCGCCGGCGGCTGGTGCCCGTCTTCTTGCAGCTCGGCGACGTGGGGTCCGCGCCACCGCCCCGGTCAACACCAAGCCATGCGACTCCACTCAGCTGAGGCAATGGTGGAGCACGGATCCGAGGTCATTCGGTTTCCTCGTCTTCAGGAACCTGCAGACCAACCTGGTCCTGGAAAGGATTCCCTCGACATCGGGCGTCCCCGTACAGAATCGTCCTCGCGCGCACACTGCCGTGCGAAACGACTCATCGGGCTTCCAGGCGATCATCATCAATTTTCTCTAGCCCGGCTTGATTCGGCGAAGCCGGGAAGATCGAGTCAAGTTTGGTGATGTTGGGCTGATGTTGGGCGGAGTCGCTGGTCAGGCGGCGATCCCGCCACGGTGAGCGAGATCGTCGATGGCTCGC
>NZ_JBICRM010000067.1:0-19966 GCF_043197025.1 Nonomuraea marmarensis | reverse complement strand
GCGAGCCATCGACGATCTCGCTCACCGTGGCGGGATCGCCGCCTGACCAGCGACTCCGCCCAACATCAGCCCAACATCACCAAACTTGACTCGATCTTCCCGGCTTCGCCGAATCAAGCCGGGCTAGTCGCGGATGGCAGGCATGGTCCCCGTGGAGTCCTCCGACTCCCGCGGCACCGGATCCGGCAACAACTCCCGAATCCGATCCTGGATCTGCCGGGTGATCACCTCAGCCGCCAACGTACCATCGACCACGAGATACCGCTCGGGCGCGGCCGCCGCCAGCGCGCGGAACTCCTTGCGCACCCGTTCATGGAACTCCAGCGGCTCCGCCTCGATGCGATCGGCCGCCCCGCCCAGCCGCCTCAATCCCACCTGGGGCGGCGTGTCGATGAGCACGGTCAGATGCGGCACCAGCCCACCCGTAGCCCAAGCGTTGATCTTGGAGACGTCCTTGGGATCGAGCGAACGTCCGGCGCCCTGATAGGCCAGCGACGAGTCGACGTAACGATCGGTGACCACCAGCGACCCCCGGTAGAGGGCGGGCCGGATC
The DNA here is from genome assembly GCF_043197025.1 of Nonomuraea marmarensis. Lineage (NCBI taxonomy): Bacteria > Bacillati > Actinomycetota > Actinomycetes > Streptosporangiales > Streptosporangiaceae > Nonomuraea > Nonomuraea marmarensis. The sequence continues at coordinate 19,413 of NZ_JBICRM010000067.1, read as the reverse complement.
ACCTTCTCCACATGCTCGGCCCGGTCGGCGGCATAAAGCAGCGCCTCGGAACGAGCCGACAACCCGCGCTCGGCCGCGTCGAGCAGGATGGCGCGCAACCGCATGCCGACCTTGGTCGAGCCCGGCTCGCGCGTCTGTACGACGTCGAACCCCTGGTCACGCAGCCAGATGGCGATCAGCCGCGACTGGGTCGTCTTGCCGGACCCCTCGCCGCCCTCGAACGCCACGAACAACCCCGGCACATGCTCGGGCGACTCCGCCGGGAACCGCTCGCCCCGCACCGCGGCGATCAGGTCGGCGGACAGGGAGACGCCCTTCCTGTCGTCCATGTGCCGCAGCGCCAGGATGCCGACGGCCATCGCGAGCACCCCGCCGATCACCAGCACCAGGTTGGACCCGTCGAACCGGTAACCGAACTCGCCCAGATTCAGGATGTGCACGCCGAAGAGCGCCGCCAGCGGGTTGGCCACCGCCACCACGAGCAGCAGCGTCACGCGGGCCGTGGACTGCAGGAACGAGAACGTACGGCCCCGCAGCCCGTCCTCGACCTCCAGCCCGATCATCGTGTAGCCGATGATCCAGGCGATCCCCGCGCACGCCCCCAGCACCACGGTCAGCATGACCACGATCACCAGGTTGTGCACCAGCGCGGTGGCGACGAGCACCACCCCCGCCACCGTGATGGCCAGCCCGAACAGCCGCCGCCTGGACAACTCCCGCAGCAGCCTGAGCCCGAAGAACATGCCCAGTGCCATGCCGACGAAGACCGCGCCGAACACGACGCCGTAGGCCGCGTCGCCGCCCCCGAGCGCCACCACGTAGATCTTCGCGACGCCCACCACGGCCCCGCCCGCCGCGAACGCCCCCAGCATCCCGATGACCAGGCCGCGCACCAGCCGGTTGCCGCCGACGAACCGCCAGCCCTCGACGATCTGCTTGAACACCGAGGGTGTCGAGATCGCGCCGTCGCGCTTGGGGATGCCACGCAGCGTGAAGATCAGGAAGGCGGACACGAGATAGGCGCAGGCGTTCACGATCAGCGCGAGGCCGGTGGCGTCCCAGCCTGACATGAACGGCACCACGCTCGTGGCCACGTCGCCCACCACGGACAGCGCCGCGAAGAGCATGGCCGCGATCGGCGCGGTGCCGTACGTCACCAGCAGGTTGAGCTGGTTGGCCGACTCGAGCTGCTCCTTGGGCACCAGGTTGGGCACCGTGGCGTCCTTGGCCGGGACCCAGAACAGGTTGACGCACTCGACCAGGATGGTCGCGATGATGACCCACTGGTAGCTGTGCACGAACGGAATCGACAACACCACGGCGAACCTGGCCAGGTCCGCCCCGAACATCGTCAGCCGCCGGTCGAACCGGTCGGCGAACACGCCCGCGAGCGGCCCGAGCAGCACGGAAGGCAACATCTTGGCGATGAACACGCCACCGATGGCCAGCGACTGCACCCGGTAGTCGTCGTTCTGGGTGAGGTTTCCGGCGAGTGCGGTCAGCGCCAGGATGTTGAGCCAGTCACCCAGACTGCACACCGACATGGCCGTCCAGAGCCGTCGGAACGGCGCATTGGCCAGCACGTGGGTGGGGCGGCGTCGGCCAGGGGCAGTCATGTTTTCAGCGTATCCAGGTGTTGGCAAGAAGCGGGCGGACAACAGAGGAGCCGGTTATTCCCGGATGCTCGTGGCTGAGGGTATTACGATCGCGGGCTCGCGCGCAGGTTACACACCTCGAATAGGCCCCCAAAAACATCATCAATTCATAACTCCAGCCTCATGTCGGGCCTCTTCCACCAATGGCCACCACTCGGCACGGATGTCCTGCGGCAGGACCAGCTCGTCCCAGAGCTCGACGAGCAGCACTCCGTCCACATGATCGAGCAGCTCCTGGGCCCCACCCTCGCACAACAGCACGGTGTAGGCCGCCCGGCGCGAGTCCCGGTCGGCCAGGTCGTAGACCCCCTCGCGCAGCCGCACGACGCCCAGCGCCGCAGCGACCGGCAGACGCGTCAAACGGCTCGGCACGTGGAACGTCCGGCCATCGCCCGTTACGCGGGCGGCGAACTCGACCTTCGCCTCCAGCACCAGCCGGAACCCGGCCGCGTCGAGGATGCGCCCCGCCGTCTCCAGCGTGGGCGACTTCCGGCCGTGCTCGTAGGCCGACAACGTCGTCCTGGACGTGCCGCTCACGCTGGCCAGGGCCTTCTGGTTGAGGCTCGCGGCATGCCTGGCCTGCTTGAACAGCAGCCCGCCGCGTTTGGCCCAGAAGGCCACGTCCCGCCGTAGCGCCTGCTCCACCGGCGAAGAGATCATGCCCCACCTCCGAAAAGTATCCACTCGGATACTACGCTAGGATGGCAGTGCGTGACTACCGGATCGCGGAAAGTCAGGCGCGCAACTCCAGCATCGTGATCTCGGGCGGCGCCCCGACGCGTACGGGCGGCCCCCAGAAACCGGCGCCCCTGGTCACGTAGACCTGCACGCCGTCGATCGTGGCCAGCCCGGACACCACCGGCTGCTGCAACCCCACCACCAGGTTGAACGGCGCCAGCTGCCCGCCGTGCGTGTGCCCGGACAACTGCAGGTCGACGCCGTGGCGCGCGGCCTGGTCGACCTGGACCGGCTGGTGCGCGAGCAGCACCGTGGACCGGCTGGTGTCACGGTTGCCGAGCGCCTTGTCGAAGTCGGGGCCGTCGTTCGCGGAGGCGCCGTTGAGATCGTTCACCCCGGCCAGGTCCAGCACGGCGCCCTGGTGCCTGATCTCCACACGCTCGTTTCGCAGCGAGCGGACACCGAGTTGCCCGAGCTCCTCGATCCACTCGGCGGGCCCGTTGGGCGCGAAGTACTCATGATTACCAGTCACGAAATATGCCCCATAGCGGGACTCAACGCTCCGCAACGGCTGCGCCAGCGGCCCCAGATCGGCCACCGATCCGTCCACCAGGTCGCCCACGATCGCCACGACATCGGCCTCGAGCCCGTTGATCATGCGGACGATACGCTCGGTGTGCGACCGGCCGGTGAGCGGCCCCAGGTGGATGTCGCTCACCACGGCGAACCGCAGGCCGCTGAGCCGCGGATCCAGCTTCGGCAGCGCGATCTTGACCGATTCGAGCACGGGATCGCCCAGGGCGCTCGTCAGGCCGTACCCGACAGTCCCCAGCGCCCCTGCCCCGGCGATGGCCGCGGTGGTCCGCCCCAGGAAGAGCCGCCTGCTCATGGGAGCGGGCGCGGGCGGCTCCACGGGCGCGGCAGGAGCGGGCGCGCCGGCCATGACCGCGACAGGCTCCGGCGCCCGCACGGGCGTGCGCAGGAACGACCCGGCCACGGCCCGTGGTATCTCCAGCACGACGAAGAACACCAGCAGGTAGAACAGCAGCGCCAGCCAGAGGTATCCCGGCCAGGCCAGCCAATGCCACTCCGCCGTCCGCGTGCCCGCGAACGTCGCCGCGAGAAGCCCGGCCAGACCCACGAAACCCCAGGTCAGCGCCTTACGCAACCGCCCGGGGCCGGTCGTGGAGCGCACCATCCGATGCCACAGATAGAAATGCGCCACCAGGACGACGCCGGCCAAGACCAGGAACACCACGTGAACGATGCTACTTGCGGCGGCCGCGTCCAGCGGCCGCCGCAACTGGCTACGACTTGGCCGCGGGCTTCTTCGCGGGCGGCTTCTTCGCCGGAGCCTTCCGCGTCGTGGTCTTCTTCGGCGCGGGCGCCCGCTCACGACGCTCGGCCAGCAGCTCGGCCGCCCGCTCGATCGTGATGTCCTCGACCGCGTCGCCCTTGCGCAACGAGGCGTTCGTCTCGCCGTCGGTCACATAAGGGCCGAACCGCCCTTCCTTGACCACCACGGGCTTCTTGGAGTTGGGGTCGTCGCCGAGCTCGCGCAGCGGCGCCGCCGCCGCGGCCCGCCCCCGTCCGCGCTGCTTGGGCTGCGCGAACAGCTCCTTCGCCTGGTCGATCGTGACCGTCAGCAGGTCATCCTCGGAGGCCAGCGAACGCGAGTCCGTCCCCTTCTTGATGTACGGCCCGAACTGCCCGTTACGCGCCACGACCTCCTCGCCCTCCAACTCGCCCACGACCCTGGGGATCGTCAGCAGCGTGAGCGCGTCCTCAAGCGTGATCGTGTCCAGCGACATCGTCTTGAACAACGAGCTCGTACGCGGCTTCGGCGCATCGGCCTTCTTCGTCCGCCGCTTGGGAGCCTCCTCCTCCGCGGGCGCCTCCGGCAGGATCTCCGTCACATAAGGCCCGTACCGGCCGTCCTTGGCCACGATCATGTGCCCGGTCACCGGGTCGTGCCCCAGCTGCCGATCAGCAGTCGGCCGCGAGAACAGCTCCTCGGCCTTCTCCGCGGTCAGCTCGTCGGGCGTCGTGTCCTCGGGCACGTTCACCCGGGCGCCGTCCCTGTCCAGGTATGGACCGTATCGCCCGACCCGGATGACGATGTCCGTACCCTTGATCGGGAACGAGCTGATCTCCTTGGCGTCGATGTCACCCAGGTCGGTGACCATCTCCTTGAGTCCCTCATCGCCGTCGGTGCCGTAGTAGAAGCGCTGCAGCTCGGGCACCCGCTCCGCCCGGTCGTTGGCGATGTCGTCGAGCACCTTCTCCATCTCGGCCGTGAAGTCGTAGTCGACCAGGTTGCCGAAATGCTGCTCCAGCAGGTTGACCACCGCGAACGCCAGGAACGACGGCACCAGCGCCGTGCCCTTCTTGAACACGTAGCCGCGGTCGAGAATCGTCCCGATGATCGACGCGTACGTCGACGGCCGCCCGATCTCCCGATCCTCCAGCTCCTTGACCAGCGACGCCTCGGTGTAACGCGCGGGCGGCTTGGTCGAGTGGCCGGCCACCTCGAGCCGCGTCACGCTCAGCGCGTCGCCCTCGGCCAGGTTCGGCAGCCGCTTCTCCGAGTCGTCGCGGTCGGTCGAGGGATCGTCAGAGCCCTCGACGTAGGCCTTGAGGAACCCGTAGAACGTGATCGTCCGCCCGGAGGCGCTGAACTCGACGTTCTCGCCGGACGACGACCTGCCCGCCACCTTCACCGTGACCGACTCGCCCACGGCGTCCTTCATCTGCGAGGACACGGTCCGCTGCCAGATCAGCTCGTACAGCCGGAACATGTCACCCGACAGCCTGGTCTCACCAGGCGTGCGGAACTCCTCGCCGGACGGCCGGATCGCCTCGTGCGCCTCCTGCGCGCTCTTCACCTTGCTGCTGTAGACGCGCGGCTTGTCGGGAACGTACGCGGCCCCGTACAGCTTGATCGCCTGCGACCGCGCGGCGGTCACGGCGGTCTCCGACAGCGTGATGCTGTCGGTACGCATGTAGGTGATGTAGCCGTTCTCGTAGAGCCGCTGCGCGACCTGCATCGTGTATTTCGCGGAGAAGCCCAGCTTCCGGCTGGCCTCCTGCTGCAATGTGGTCGTCCGGAACGGCGCATAGGGCTTACGCGTGTACGGCTTGCGCTCGACGGACTTGACCGCGAACGACGCCCCCTGGAGCCGGCCCGCCAGCTCACCCGCGGCGGCCTCGGACAGGTGCAGCACGTCGGCGTTCTTCAGCCGGCCCGTGCTGGCGAAGTCGCGCCCCTGCGCCACCCGCCTGCCGTCCACGACCGCCAGCGTCGCGGTGAAGTCGCGCGGCCGCTCCTCCGCCTTGTTGGTGTCGAAGAGCGCCTGCAGGTCCCAGTAGTGGGCGGGCGTGAACGCCATGCGGTCCCGCTCGCGCTCCACCACCAGCCGCGTCGCCACCGACTGCACCCGACCGGCCGACAGGCGCGGCTTGACCTTCTTCCACAGGACCGGGCTGACCTCGTAGCCGTAGAGGCGGTCGAGAATGCGCCGCGTCTCCTGGGCGTCGACCAGGCGCAGGTTGAGGTCGCGCGGGTTGGAGACCGCGTCCCGGATGGCCTGCGGAGTGATCTCGTGGAACACCATGCGATGCACGGGGACCTTCGGCTTGAGCACCTCGCGCAGGTGCCAGGCGATGGCCTCGCCCTCGCGGTCCTCGTCAGTCGCCAGATAGAGCTCGTCAGCGTCCTTCAGCAGCTGCCGCAGCTTGTTGACCTGCGACCTCTTGTCGGGGTTGACGACGTACAGCGGCTCGAACTCGTGCTCGACATTGACACCCAGACGCGCCCACGGGGCCCCCTTGAACTTCTCAGGGATGTCGTCGGCCCTCTCCGGCAGGTCGCGGATGTGGCCGATGCTCGATTCGACGATGTAGCCGCGCCCGAGGTACCCGGCGATCGTCTTCGCCTTCGCGGGCGACTCGACGATCACCAGGCGTGTTCCGCCGGCGCTGCCGTTCTTGGCTGGCACGCTGCTTCCTACCTCGCTGTTCGCTTGCAAATCCCCCTGGCCGTGAGTCGGCACAGACTGAAAGGTAACCCGACTCGCGGAAATTTCCTTCCCCCCGGGCTACCCACTAGCTTCCGGGTCCACCCACAAGCACGCAGAATAAGGCCCATCGAGCGGCAAGGCGCCCTGACTCACCCTGGAGACTAATCGTTGTGCTCGACTACTCCTACATGGATATCTTCATTCCGCGCGACCTCACTCGCGAAGCAGCACGTCAACTGCTGACCGAACACGCAGAGTACGGCCAGTGGGAGCTCGCCCGCGTGCGGGTCCACCCCGACGGAAGCCGTCATGTACGACTACGTCGTAAGATCCTGCGGGTACGCAGCACGCTTTGACCATGGACATGGCTTTGCCCGCCCCGGGCCGCGCCCCCGGAACGGGCAAAGCGTCTATCGCTGACTACTCACGGGATGTGAGCAGCAGCCGTACCTGGTTTACGTGCTTGCCGATTCCCTTACTTACGGCCGAACCGGAACCGGCGGGCAGCCCCGAACAGCATCGCCGAGGCGGCGAACAGCGAGCCGAGGACGAGAGCGAGCAGAGAGCCCGAGTTCATCCCGGTGACGCCCGCGGGCTGCTCGGCGCTCATCAGGCCGAGGTCGACCGGCAGGCCGCTGGTGGCCGCGGCCACCGCGCCGCCGACGGGGGTGGAGGCGATCAGCGCGGTCGCCGGGTCCAGCGCGGAGACCGCGCTCGACGATCCGGTACGCCCGGCGCCGTCGACCGGGGCGGACACCGCGGTCTTCGCCGGCTTGGCCGGGGTCTGCGCCTGGGCGGGCAGACCCGGCAGCTCGGGCAGGTTCGGCAGGCCGAGCACCTGGGAGGCGTCCCCGACCACCGGAAGCGATGTGGAGGCGTCCCCGACCACGGGCAGCGACGTGGAGGCGTCACCCACCGCAGGCAGCGCCTTGGACACGTCGCCGAGCGCGGGCAGCGCCTTGGACGCGTCCCCGACCACCGGCAGCGCCTGGGAGGCGTCGCCGACCACCGGCAGCGCCTTGGACGCGTCGCCGACCACCGGCAGCGCGGTCAGGCCCGCGCCCTGCTGCGGCTGGGCGGCCCCGCTGACATCCTGCAGCGGCTGAGCGACGCCACCGATGTCCTGGAGCGGCTGGGCGACGCTGCTCACGTCCTGCAGTTGCGCGGTGATGCCGCTGACGTCCTGCAGCTGCTGGGTGACGCCGTTGACATCCTGCAGGCCGCTCAGGGCCGGTACGGCGGGCAGCATGGGCAGCAGCCCGCCCTGGGGAGCCGCGGCCTTGCCGGTGGCGCGGAGGAAGCGGTCGTAGCCGCCAAGCCCCTCGTAGCCGGGCCGGCCGACGCGCGACCCGCCGAGGCACCCGGCCGCGGCGTCGCCCAGGACGGCCGCGGCGTTGCCGCAGACGTTGATTGGAGCGGTGATCGGCGCGATGAGCTGGTTGCCCGCCAGCACGCCCGCCTTGCCGGAGGTCGTGTTGCCGCCACCGCCCACGCCGCGGTGCGGCCAGACGCCGGCCCCACCCTTGCAGTGGGCCTCGGACGCCCCGAGCAGCGCCGCGGCGTTGCCGCAGACGTTGACCGGAGCGGTGATCGGCGCCACGAGCTGGTTGCCGGACCCGACGCCCGCCCGCCCGGAGGTGTGGTTGCCGCCCGCACCCCTGCCGCCGTTCTTGACGTGGGCGCCGCCCTGGCAGCCCGCGAACGCGTGGCCGAGCACGGCCGCCGCGTTGCCGCAGACGTCGACGGGAGCGGTGATCGGCGCGACGGCCTGGTTACCGCTCAACACGCCCGCCTGCCCGGAGGTGGTGTTGCCACCCGCCCCGGAGCCGCCGCCGGAGTTCTCGACCTTGGAGCCGCCCTTGCAGCCGGCGGGCGCGTTGCCCACGGCGTTGCCGCAGACGTCGACGGGCAGGCTGACCGGGGCGACGACCTGGTTGCCGCTGCCCGCCCCGAAGCGCCCGTCAGTGTCGTTGCCGGTCGAGCCGGCGGCCATGTGGCGCTGGTAGCCACGCCCGGGGCCGCCGTCGTTGGTGACGGTCGAGCCGCCCCTGCAGCCCGCGAACGCCTTCCCGAACACCGCCACCGCGTTCCCGCAGATGTTCACCGGCGCGGAGATCGGCGCGATGACCTGGTTGCCGCCGAGCACGCTCGCGTCGCCCGACGTGCGGTTTCCACCGGCCCCCACACCTGTGTTGTAGACGCTGGAGCCGCCCTTGCAGCCCGCCGTCGCGTCCCCGAAGATCGCGACCGCGTTCCCGCAGAGGTTCAGCGGGGCGCTGATCGGCGCGGTGAGCTGGTTGCCGCCGAGCACGCTCGCGTTGCCGGAGGTACGGTTGCCGCCCGCACCACCCTTGCCCTGGTTGCGAACGGTGGCCCCGCCCTTGCAGCCCGCGTCGGACTTGCCGACGAGGGAGACGGCGTTGCCACAGGCGTTGATCGGCACGCTGATCGGCGCGTTCACCTGGTTGCCGCCGAGCACGCTCGCGTTTCCTGAGGTCCTGTTGGGGATGCCGCTCCTGCCGTCGTTGACGACCTCGGCGCCGCCCTGCGAGGAGGCGTTCGCCGAGCCGGCCCCGGCGACGGAGTTGCCACTGATGTCGATGGGAAGCGAGATCGGCAGGTTGACCTGGTTGCCGCCGCCGACGGACGCGTTGCCCGAGGTGTCGGCCAGCGCGGTGCCACTGCCGCCGAACGACATGACGGCCACGGCCAGCAGGGCCGCGGGGGTCGATGCCTTCGCCCACGTACGCATGATGAATGCTCCTAGTGGTTCTTGGGGGGATACCTGAACGGCTCGCGGGCAGCCCGAGGCCATGCGAGGTTTCGCGCACAGCGGAGACCTCAGACTCGTTCGCGAACCAACTGAACTGACGTGTTCACCCGCCGGCGGAGGGGATGTTCGCCACGCTCCGCCGCATTGCTCGAGCAGGGACCGATGGCTGGTGAAAGCCGCGACCGGTGCCTGGTGGGCGGGGATCAGTCAGGTGAGAAAGAGGGGTCGTCCGCCGCTGTGCGGACGACGGGGGGAAGCACGGACGCCAGGAGGGCGCGCCGAGCCTGGAGTCGCGGTTCGAACACGGACCTCGCGACATCCCCCGTTGCGGGCCCGAACGGGCCGCTGCCACCGCCATTGGGCGCCAAGCCATTGGTGTCCAGGATCTTTCCGGCGGTGGATGGTGCAGGCAGGCCAGGATCCTGCTGGCTGTTGAGCCCATCAACCGTACGGCCGGCCATCGCCTCGGCATTGTCCGACGCCGAGACGTGTTCGCGGCCGGCGAGGCCGTCGGACTGAGCTGCGCCGACGCCTGTCGCCACGGTCGCCGAGGTGGCGTCCGCGGTCGTGGCCGTGGCCGCAGTCGCCGTGGTGGCGTTCGCGGCCGCCGGAGCAGCGGTGAGCATGCCGAACACAACAGCAAGCAGCCACCCGGCGGCCACAAGGGCGCCAATCGCGACTACCCGCACGACGAGCCGACGGGCACCGGCCGCGAACCGCGCCATCCGGTCAACCCGATCGGTGGTCGCGTCCTGCGCCGGGACGGTCACGGGCATGCGGCACGCCGCGAGGGACATCGCCCTCAGCCGCTGCACCGCCGCGCGCGCCACGTGACCTCCCCAGCTCCAGAACCGGCCTCACGTCGTGAGGCCGGTCCGTGGACTCACCCCTCAACGGTCCGTAACCGTAGCAGCACCCAAGGTTGCCGCAAGTGCTTTTCACCTGAGACCCAGAAATCAACCAAGCCCCCATGACCCAAACCAACCCCAACTGCCCCATTACCACTTGGCGGACACCACGAAAGCACCATCAGGAGCCCCCGACCAGGCCATCCCGCCTGCCTGGCGACTTCTGGGAGGGGCGGGAATTCTTGGTATGACGCACTCCTCAGAGTTTGCTAACCTTACTGAGCCGACGCGGGATGACGGTCCCGCGTGCAGGCACCAAGTCCGGGTGGCGGAATAGGCAGACGCGCTAGCTTGAGGTGCTAGTGCCCAGTGATGGGCATGGGGGTTCAAGTCCCCCCTCGGACACGAAAGTTGTACATAGCTGGGCATTTCCGGGCATGACGCTACGTCACCCTGGCCCAGCCTTCGGCTGACGCCGGGATCAGGGCTTGCTGACCTTCCTCCTTCCAGCAAGCCGGAGACATCGGAGCACGGTGTCTTGTCTGCTACAAGTCAGCGGGCGGGATCCAGGATGACCTTCACCTCCTCTCGCGTGTCCGCCCTCAGGGCGCGAGTCTCGGGATCGTAGACCAAGGTGATGCGGTCGGCGCGCAGACGGCCGATGATGTCCGCGACGCCGAGCGGCAGAGCGCTGGTCGGCCAGTCGGCGAGATCAGGTCCGGCCAGCAGCACGTACAGGGCCGGCAGGTGCGGCAGGATGCGATCCTGGCGGATGTAGAGGTTCTTGGGCCGGTCGGGATCGGGGCGGCTGGCGCTGCTGTGGCCGTGCCGGCAGCGGTAGGCGGCCCGGTTGTTGGCCCAGCACGATTCCAGCCGTCGGCCACAGATCCCGCAGCGCAACAGCCCGGCCAGCAGATAGCAACGCTCCGAACGCGTTCCCTCGGCTGCCGCACGCATCCCTTGGACCGCGATGAAGTCCGCCTCGCTGACCAGTGCCAGGTGCGCGGGACGGGTGGAGATGACCCAGCCGTCAGGCAGATTCCACCGCTGCACCTGCCGATGCCCCAGCCCGGTGTTGCCCGGATCGATCAACTCCTGCTCGCTCGGCTGCCGGTTCCACACCTGCCGCCCCTGTGCCGTGCCAATACTCGTGTCCTGGCTCTCACCTGGGATGCAAGCGATCGCTAAGCCGCTCGACGGTACTGATTGATCAATCCCGAGACAGCCTTGGTCCGTCGGACCGGCGCCCTCATGTCGATCAGCCGGCCGGGCTCGTGCAGTGGCGGGGTTTGATCTCGGGACTGATGCGGTCGGTGATCGTTATAGTGCCGCTCGAATTCGGTGAGCACCCGGCGCAGATGCCGCTCACCATGGACCAGCACGTGGTCTAGGCACTCACGCCGTAGTGTTCCGGCAAATCGCTCTGCGTAGCAATTCGCTCGAGGGGCCCGCGGCGGAATCTTGAGGATGCGTACGCCGGAGCCAGTGAGCACCCGGTCGAAGACCTGGGAGAATTTGCCATCGCGGTCTCTGATGAGGAACTTGAACCGGCCGAAACGCTCCCCCAGGTCCATCAGCAGGTTCCGGGCCTGCTGAGCGGTCCACGCCCCGGTCGGGTGAGCGGTGACGCCCAGGATGTGGATACGACGGGTTTCGATCTCCATCACGAAGAAGATGTACAACCGCTTGAGGAAAACGGTGTCGACGTGCACGAAGTCACAGGCCAGCAGGCCGGCGGCCTGTGAGGCCAAGAACTGCCGCCAACTCGGTGACACTTCACGTGGTGCCGGGCCGAGCCTGGCCGCCGCCAGGAGGCGGCGGATCGTGCCCTCCCCCACCCGATGTCCCAAGCCGATCAGCTCACCTTGAATCCTCCGATAGCCCCACCGGGGATTCTCCTTGGCCAACCGTACGACCAGGTCACGCACCTCCTCGGCGATCGGCGGACGGCCGGCGTTGCCCGGGTAGGTCCAGTGCCGCTTGACCAGCCTGCGGTGCCAGGCCAGCAGAGTGCCCGGCGTCACGATCCGATACCCCCGAAACCGGCGCGGAAGGCGCCGCGTGAGCGCGGCCAGGATCGCCCGGTCGGCCCAATCCGGCCGCGGACGAGCCACCTGACGGCGCAGCACCGCCACCTCATGCCGCAGCACGAGAATTTCCACTTCCTTGGAGGCATCGCTGCGGGCCAGCAGGATCAGCCAGTCCACAACCCGGATGAAGATCAGATACAGCAGACGGAAGCACACGAAGAGCGAGGATAAACCGCAGGTCAACCACCCTGTACAAGTATTGGCACAGCACAGGCGTCCTCGGGAATGGGGCCAGCAGTAGGCGTGACAGGCATCGAACGACGTTCACATCCTTCACATGACCGGGATGTCACCTTCCAGCGTTCCTGTCTGTCCCTGCGTGGAAGGGCAGGCGACCTGGGCGGCTCACGCCTATCTGGTCCGGCCGTGTGGAGGCGCTGGCCGGCGCGCATGAGGCGATCTCGGCGCATCACGGCAACAATTACCTGCCGCTGCTGGAGCAGTACTACAGCTCCCACCGCGCGGCGCTGTTCACCCTCCTTGATGCGATCGAACTGGAGGCCAATATGGCCCTTGCGCTGGTTGACGGGGGTTTGTCGGGTGATGCATCCTGCCCGAGGACGTCCCAAGGGGCGCTCCGACGGTCGCCCGGGGGGAACGGGTGGCGGTGCCGTCGGAGCCCGCAGCAGACGGGCGGGACGTCCTTCCACGCCCCGGCTACAGGGCCTGAGCAAGGGGATATCCGCATGCAACCGTATCCGCAGCCGACGACACCGTACATGGACGCCGTCGTCACCGAATTGAAGCAGGTCTCACCGGGCCTGGAGAAGACGGTCTGGGAACTCACCACCGGCAACAAACTCGACCTTTCCGGAACCGACCCGGCATCGTGGCTCCTGCCGGTACCCGACTTTTGGGGCCTCGACGTCCCTCCCACTCCCGGCGGCCAGGCCAACCCGGGAGTCCGCGCCCTCCTGCACAAACTGGAGACCAACATCTCCCAGGCGAAGCGCTGCGTAGACATCACCGGATTCGGGGTGATCGATTCGGCGTGGTCGCCCGGCGGACCGTTCCCGGACGGGCTGTTCCTCGACGCCATGGCCAACGGGATCCGAACCGCCGCGCGGGGATTCACACCCGCGAGAAGGCTTCAGGTGCGGGTCATGACCGGCGTCCTGAACGACCCCACGGCGGACCCGTGGCATTTTCTCCACAAACTGAAGGAGATGCTCGAACCCGTGGACGGCAACGTCGAGCTCATCGTCGCGGCGATGACGACCCGCGGTATCACGTCGTACAACCACACCAAGTTCGTTCTCGTGGACGGCCTGACCGTCGTCCACGGCGGCGTCAACTGGATGGCGAACTTCTACTACCAGGACGGCCCGGCGAATTCCCGGGGCGGCGGGGCTCCGGTGACGGACCTCGACCTGGCACTGCGCGGCCCGGCCGCCTTCTCGGCCGGGAGGTTCCTGGACATCCTGTGGGGGTGGATCTGCCTGCACGATGATCCCGGACTCCAGTCACCGGTCTGGGTCGCCACGGACGCCACCGGCCCCGACGAATCCAGGGCCAAGGCAATGGCCACGCTCTATCCCGAGAAATTCCGTCCGCTGCCGGAAGCCGACGGCGGACTGAAGGTGCTTTCCGTCGGGAGCCTCGGATACGGCGTCATGGAAAGGGACAAGCTTTCGAAGTACCAGCCGCCGTACGTCGTCCATGTCGAGGGTGCCGCGTGCGACAACGCGGCACCCTCCGGGGACGGGGACGAGAACGGCGACGGGGCCGTCGAGGCCTACCTGCGCAAGTGGGACATCGACTTGAGCTGGCGCACGGCGAACAACGAGACCAACACCGACCGCGACTTTATGACGGTCAATCCCGACGCCAATGCTCTGCGCGCGCTGGTCGCCTGCGCCAAGAAGAAGATCGTTCTGGTGCAGCAGGACATCAGCGGCGTCGCCCGGTTCCCGTTGTTCCATGCCAAGTTCGACGTCCGGCTGTTCGACGTTCTCGCCGCTAAACTGCTGAACGGCGTGAAGGTCCGGATCGTCGTCAGCAACCCGGGCCCGCCGGACTACTCCAACATCGACGACATCGTCGCCGAGACGGCCCGGCCACTGTTCGAACGCGTCCTTCTGCAGGCCCAGGACGTCGCTGCGGCGAACAAGGCCATGAAGGACCACCTGCAACTGGCGCCGTTCCGCGTCTCCAATTCTCCGACCTGGCGCAACGGTCACAAGTGCCGTCTCCACAGCAAGGTCGTCCTAGTCGACGACACGGCGTTCTACATCGGTTCCAGGAACGCCTACCCCGACACCACCCAGGACTACGGCTTCATCATCGACGACCGCTCCGCCGCCGGGCAGCTCGTCTTCAGGTTCCTCGACCCGGCATGGCGCTATTCCCGGGCTGCCGCGTTCTACGACTACACCAACCCGGACCTGGTCACCCCCGTCTTCGCTCTGCCGCCGGAAAAGGACGTCATTCCGATGCGGCCGCCGGCCAAGAAGAAGTGACCTCCGGCGCAAGGCGTCTTCCGGCTTGAATTTCGGCGGAGAAGAACTCGTTACGCTCTCTTCTGCTCGGCCAAGACCGGCGAGCAGAAGAGAGCGCATACGAACCGGCTCACCGCCGAGCCGCAGTCGTGGGGGCACCGACGAAATTCCTGACCTGCGACGACGCACCTGGTGCCGTGATCAGAGCGCCGACCGGGGACTCATTGACGATCTTGCCGCTCAAACTGGAAGATGATCTCCCTTAGTGTGGAAGACGATCATCGTGGAAGTCGCGTCTTCCCAGGTCAACGAATTTCGTCGGTGCCCCTTCACTTTACGTGTGGTCTTGCGAGCTGCCTGGAGGACAAGCCGGGCGGTGACCCGGGCGCTGTCGTGATACAGCTGCGGCAACACCGAGGTGTAGGTGTCGGCGGTGAGCACGATGCTGGCATGTCCGAGCAGTGCGCCTGCCGAAAATTCCATCCATGGAGGTCAAGCGGCATGTGAGCACTCGTGGAGGACTCCGCCGAGCCGGTCTTGTCGGCGTACCTTCAGGTCGATGATTCGCTCTGGATCCATGATCGGATTGGGCACGGCGCGCAGCGGGGCCGCTTGGTCCAGGGCTTGATGGGCGCGGTGCTGGTTATAGGTGACAACCGTTCGTACTCGTGTAGTGCGTGACGCAGGTGGCGTTCGTTCCACAGGAGGCACCGGTCGAGGAGCTCGCGGCGGCAAGACTGCACCCACCGCTCCATGATCGAGTTCATCCGCGGTACCCGGATCCCGGTGAGCACGGTCTGGATACCGGCGTCGGCGAGGATGTCGTCCATGAGGGCGGGGAACTTCGCGTCCCGGTCTCGGATCAGATAGCGGGCTCGGCAGCCCGCATCTTCCAGGTCCATCACGAGATTCTTGATCGCCTGGATGACCCAGTTTGCGCTTGGGTGAGCGGTGGTGCCGAGCACGCGGATGCGCCTGGTGGTGTGCTCGATGACGGCCAGGATGTATTGGCGCTGGCCGTTGAGGGTGATGGCCTCGATGAAGTCGCAGGCCAGCAGCGCGTCGGCTTGCGAGCGTAGGAAGTCGGCCCAGGTGCTGGACGCCCGCCCGGGCGCCGGATCGAGACCTTCCTGCTTGAGGATCTCCCAGACGGTGGACGGCGCGACCTTGATGCCGAGCGTGGCGAGCTCTCCGTGCACCCACCTATATCCCCAGCCCGGGTTCTCCTTGACCAGGCGCAGGATGAGAGCGCGGATGGAGCGGACCGTGGGGGGACGTCCAGGCCGTTTTGGCCGGCAGGTACGGGCATGGCGCCGTTTCATCAGATCGCGGTGTCAGCGCAGGACGGTATCCAGCCGGACGAGAAGGCGTAGCCGGCGTAGGACCTCGCGGGGCAGCGCTGTCAGGAGCGCGGCGAGAAAGGCCCGGTCTTCCGGGGCGAATCTCACCCGGGTGTCGTCGCCGAGTTGCCGTTCGAGGACGGTGATCTGGTGACGCAGGGCGAGAATCTCGACGTCCTTGTCCCGATCTCCCATCGGCAGCAACCGCAGCGCGGCGAAGGCGTTGGTAATAGTCAGATAGGCCAGGCGAAGGAGCATGACCGATCATCATGCCGCACTGCGCCTGCCGAAAATTACATCCGCCCAGGTCATGACCATATGAGGGCTTCGCATGGCGTGCGCGCGTTCCTGTCACCAGGAGGCGGAATCGCGTGCGGCAGGATGATCAGTCGTGCTCCTTCGCCTGGTCTACCTTGCCGTCACGAACACATTTGCTGCATGCAGCTCGACGAGCACGCATTGCCGCTACATGCGACGCACTGCTGTCGCTCACCTCTGTGTCGCGCCCTTGCACGTGCAGACACCTTCCGTAGTCAAATATCGCGACGATAGGAACAAAGCACGCACAAGGGCACGAAGTGACCTCATTATGGGCCTAGTAGCCGCCCGATAGAAGAGGATTCTCATCCATGAGGAGAAAATCTATAACCGCACATGCATTTGCACATGCGCCTCAGCCCACGAACCGTCATAATCTGGGGCGACGATGGACGAGAGCCACAGAAGCGGCAACTCATGTTGCGCCGCTCAAACCAGCCCTGCCGATCACTGGGCCACAAGCAAAGGGAGCATCACTTTGTGATCTTGGTCTTCTTAACAAGATGATCTTTATTGCGCACCCAACCTCCGCTTGACCCAAACATCGGCGGATGCACACGAGGATCGACGGGCCGGACCGAAAGCCCGTCGGCTTCTTGCCCATACCGCTGGCTTCCCGCCGCCCCCTCACCCCGAACCAGGCAGGCACACCCCTGCCGACCTAGCGTCAGCCCCCGTTCACCCATGAGGCAACGACAGCTGTTTCAGAGTCTGAGCACTTCAACGTCGAGGGTGCTGGGTGCTACACGGTTTCCAATCTCGATCCATCTGACCGAAATGAGAAGAAATGAGCGTCATCACGCGCATCGCACTCTGCTTGACCGTCGCCATACTGCTTTCACTGGTGATAGCGCTCATCGCACTCATCGTGGCGAGGGAGAACGGCGTACTGATGGCCGGAGCTCTTGTATGGAGCGGAGGCACGTTCATCGCGACAGCCACCCTTGTCACATCAATCATGAACCACACGGGGGCGTTCGACAGGGGGCAGAAGAGCCCCTAACCGGGTGCTGATCGAATCGGCACCTCGAATCGACAGGGGCCAGCCTGGCAGACGTGCATTTGGAGCTGCTCGGGGTGTACGGCGAGCCGGGCCGCGATCTGCGGGAGCGCGTCGTGTCCGTCGCTTACCCACTGATCGCGCCCCGCCTGCCGGAGCCCGTCGCCAGCACCGACGCCTCCTGGACTCCGGTGGACGACGCCCTGTCCCCACGATGGAACTGGCGTACCCCCGCATCGTCGCCGACGGCATGGAGCGGGCGCGTACCAAGCTCGAACACACGGCACTCGCCACCGCTCTCGGCTCTTCCGGGCGGGTCTGATCGCGGTGCTGTATCCCCCGACGATGACCCCGTTCGGCGCACGCCGCAGAAGGTCCGCAGTCATGATTTTGATCCTCACCTCACTGGACCTGAAATCAAGCCGTCGGGTGCATCGCCATGACGCTGGCACGCGGCTCGAGGTTGGCCGACTCCGCGACGGCGGCAGCGAAAGTGTTCATGATGGCGAGGTAGGCCAGGCGAAGGAGCACGACCGCTTAGATCCCGCTGCACGAGGAGCCGCAGCCGGCGCAGAACCTCGGGCCGCGCCCGCTGGCGCGGCGATTCGATTGGGCGGGGCTACGGGCCACCACCTACGCCCTGGATTGCTACGGAGCTAAGCCGTGGCGCATGGACACGACCACCTACGAACGGGCGCGGATCCATGGCGAGTCCGAACCCCTGAAGGGTAGCCCGCCGGCCAGCCCTTGGGCACCTGACCTGACGGCCGAATGACGGCAGCTGGACGCGCCGTCATGGAAGAGCGGATCCTTAACGAAGCGGTCGCTGATCTGGTGAGGAAGTAGAGCGAGTGCCCGAGGATCGCTGTGGTCCTCAATGGCCACCCACATCTCCAGGGTGACATCACTGCGTAGCGATACCGGCTCAGCGAGCTCGCCCGTCGGGGTTTCTCTCCAGACATCGGATCGCGGTGGTGGCCGCTCGGCAAGCGTGCCTTTGCCACTCTATGGCTGTCCAGTTCGTCTACGACGCGCGGCACGCTGTTGTACGCTACGGCAGCCACCCTGACTGCTCCGGCGGGAGGATTTCGTGCCCGAGAGCGAGCCACAGGCCGGCACCCATCCGCGTTGGCTGCTGCCAGCGGCCATCGTCGGGATGCTCGTCGCCGGTGGCGGCTTCACGTGGCTGCTGATCAACGCGGGCCTTGACCGCGCCGACAAGATCAGCAGCGTCACCGCTGTGGCTCTCGGCCTGCTGTTGGCCAGCAGCTCCGGCCTCAGCTGGCTGTATCGGCACCGGGCCACCCCTGCTGCGGAGGCAGACAACCGGTGGGGAGTTGGAGACGTGGTCACCGAAATCGGTCGCCTTGAGGACCTGCCAGGTTGGCCAGTCAGTTACCCCGGCTATCGGTACGACAGCGAAGGGTCCACAACGGTGCGAATCTTCGGCGGCGAGAGACCCGCTGTCATCGATGGGTTCCCAGCGACGATGAACGGCTGCGCTCACCAGCAGTTCTTCGTGCGGTGGCGGACCCTCGGCGAAGAACAGGTCAAGGTACAGGTGGTCGCGTCGCCGGATCTCATCCCCATCGCCGAGCCTGTCGAGGGCGGCGCCGGGTGGATCGCGTCGCACGGCTGCGGCCAGCCGTCCTGGACGGTCGCCGCGGAGTCGCACATTGTTGACATACACGTACGGTGGCAGCGGTGGGTTCCCGATACGTCACTGAAAGGCTGAGAGCCTGCACACAATTGGAGAAGCCTGATCGCGCTCGTCTTGCCTATCCCGTTGTAGCCCTCCAGCTTACAGAGCAGGATATGAGGGATCTCTCCAATGATCTTTAGGCCTCTCCTGCACTCGGCCTCAATCGTCACGCGCATCGGCCACCAGCCTCTCCATGACAGGAACGCTGTCGAAGGCGTCACTGGCGCTGGCTAGAGCAGTAAGCAACTCCATGCTGAAATTCGGACGGGGAGGCCACGTATCAGTTGGCCCCCCGGCAGTGACTGCCTGTTCAACGTCTTGGACGACTCTCAACATCCGCTCACCGAGGTCACGCGCGTTAGCCATACCCCTCCCTTCCAGTCCGAGCCGTAGCACGTCCCCGGCTCTGTCCGGACAAGCAGCTCAGCCTGGATCCACGGCTTGAAATCTGATGCGAGTGTCGTGAAATGAAGTGAGGTGCCCCCTGACCTGGGATGATTGGAGTTCTTCACGCTTCAACCAGCCAGTTCAGAAAGGCACCTCGTAAGTGCA
>NZ_JBICRM010000066.1:0-22325 GCF_043197025.1 Nonomuraea marmarensis | reverse complement strand
AGGCCGCGACCCGCGCACGGCGGCCCTCCCACGCCCAAAACCAGGCTGCCAACTGCGGGAACGGCCCTCATCGAGGAATTGGACCCCAAAATGATCAACAGAATTCACGCCGTGGATCCAGGCTGAGCGGCCGATGGCGTGGGCAAGAGTGCGACGGTCGGCGGACCCGCGTACCGGATGCCCTTGTCGGAGGGGCGTCGTTCACGGTAGCTGCTCCTGCGAGGGCGTTTGACGGCTCGTGGGTAGGAACGGTGGCGGCGGCGCGGGTTCAGGTTCCGTCGGTGCGCGACTTGGTGGAGGGCCCGGGTCCAGGAGGCCTCAGGTGGCTCAGGGGGAAAAGGCCGCGCGGTCGGTGACCGAGCGGCGCACGATGCGGACGGTGCCCAGGAACTTGATCCGGTCGGGGTCGATCCCAGCCGCGGTGGCGGCGGTACAGATCAGCGTGCATAACGCCCAGTGCGTGAGTAGGTAGGCCCAGATCTCCTGGTAGGCCAGCTCGGGGGTGCGTGAGCGCAGGATACGGCCCGGCCCGCGCAGGTGGGTCTTCAGCTGATCGATGCCGGTTTCGGCCTCCCAGCGGTCGTGGTAGCAACGGGCCAGGTCCTCGGCGGTGGCCTCGGCCGGGTCGAGGATGCTGGTGATCAGCCGGATGTGCTCGCCCTTGCGGTCGGGCACCGTGTAGTCGACCACTCGTACGATCACCGCGTCGTCGGGATCGAGATCCCGGCCCTGGCGGGCGGCCTCGCGCAGCCGGTCCTTCTGCGATCGGCGCAGGCCGGTGGGCTTGGTGATGACGGCGAGCCAAGACCCGTCCTCCAGGTCACGCAGCCAGTACGGGCGGAGCCCGGCCTGCACCCGCCAGAGCAGGTGCGCGCCACTGTGACGTGCCTGGTTCCAGGCCGGAAAGCTGTAGAAGCCGCGGTCGGCGGTGAGCAGCATCTCCTCGTTCAACTGCTGATAGAGGGAGAAGGCGAGGGTCTGCTCGCCGGCCCAGCAACCCGCCACATCAGCGGCCACCATGGCGTGGCTCGCGCACTCGCTGATGGCCACCACCCGAGCCTGCGGAAAAGGCGGTCTCATACCCGCCCGCGCTGTCGCGGCCGAACTCAGCGACGTTGGCCTCGGTATCGGGCAGGTCCACGACGAACCCGTCGATCGCCATCACCCGCCGGCGGCCCAGCCACGCACCCGGCGTCGACTCGGTTGCCGCGGGCCGGGCGACCTGCTGGAACACCTCTTTGACCGCCTCAGACCCCAGGCGCTGGCGGGCTTGGGTGATCGCCCCACGTGTCGGCGCCTCCCAGCGCGCCCCCGGCACCAGGGCCAGCATGCCCGTCAGCTTCTCGACGACCTCCTCGTAGTCGTCGTCCGGGTAGAGGCACAGCGCGATCAGCAGGTAGACGACCACATGCGCGGGGAGCTTGCGAACGCGACGCTCCCGGCAGCCGTGCGTGGCAATGGCCGCGTCCAGGACCTGGCGAGGGATCAGCGATGTCAGCGCGCCGACCGCTACCAGATCCGTCAACCGCCCCGAACCGCCTGCATCATCCGACAAGATCACCAAGCGACGCTACCAGCAAGATCGCTATCTAAACGGCATTGGGGCCTCCACCCCGTTCAAGCTTGAAGAGCCGACATGCGGCCGTTAAGAGCAATGACCAATGCATTTACCAACCCACCGAGGGGTATGGCAAGCACGGCCACAGACACTGCCTTCCCGCGGCCAGGGAGATAAGCGAATAGCCAGACGGAGACCAGTCCGAAATTGCCAGCGGAAGCGGCAGCCCCAGCCATGCCTCAAGGCGCGAACTAATGTCTTTTGCATAGAATTGAAGAAGTTGAAGCAAGGTGGCGAGCCAGAGTAGCCAGACAAATCGGAATCTCATTCTCACAAGATTCCGCATCCTTCTTCCGATGGCATATCCTATCAACACCCCGAGGATCAAAGGGCAAACGACTAAGGAAATCATGTCATTTCACACTCGAGAGGCGGAAAAAAATGACCTCCAGCGAACACGATTTCCCGACTCTCGAATAGACCAAATCCGGTTAACCATCACTAATATCTGGAGCACCCAATGTAGAAATAAGTGTGCTGAGATTTTGCTAGAGTAAAAATAGCGATTATAGCTCGTTTCATCGATATCACCTCTCTCAACGAGTTCCGCAGGATGCAATGTAGCCAAGAAATGATCAGCTAGGCGCGTCAAGAATTTTTGCCATTCTTTTATGTGATGGTTGATTCGAAGCTCTCGGCCGTGAGTCAAATCCAATTTTGCGTACAACTACTCCGAGCACATATCTACTTGGAATGAAGCCGAAACGTCGCGAATCAAAGCTGGCCTTTTTGTTATCTCCGAGCAGAATGAGTCGATCAGGAGGAACGAGATCTCCCGCGAGACCGGAGAGCGCTGGCGCAAGCCCGGCCGGCACCAGATCGCCTGGCACGGCGACAATTCTTTTGATTGTCCAAACGCGTTCAGTTGTCGCCTGGTATGAACCAGCGTGGGAGCGTGGGTATCCATCACGTGTTAGCTCCTTGTTGGCATCGCTATTATTAGGTTCCTGCTCTTCGTTGTCAAAAAGATGAGGTTGTTCGGCCACTACGACGTCTCCTCGTCGGACAGCGGTTGCTCGGATCCGCCGGACCAGCACGCGGTCACCTGACCTGAAGGTGGGCCTCATACTATTCCCGACCACCGTAACGACGATGAACCGCTTATGCACTATCAGCGCTACGACACCGACAATTAATGCGGAGCTGACGAAGTATTTATGTCTCATGATATACCTCGTCGGATGAGAGAGAAAGCTCGAGTTCTCCATTTCGCTGATAGCGCGACGCTTGAAGCAAGAAGAGCCGCGCATACGTACCTCCACACGCGATAAGATCGTCATGCGCTCCTTGCTCGATTATCCTTCCATCGGCCAACACCGCAATGATGTCAGCATCTCGGACCGCGCCGAGACGATGAGAGATTAACAGGCTTGTCCGCCCGGATCGATATTTCTTCAATCGGAGGTGGATTTCATGTTCGGCCTCTGGATCGAGCCCCGAGCTGGGTTCGTCGAGTATCAAAAGGTCTCGTTGGTCGCGGATTAGCGCTCGTGCGATGGCGAGGCGCTGCCACTGCCCGCCGGAAAGCGTAACACCGATTTCTTCTTCCGCGCCTTCGGATTCACCGAAAAACAGTCTGCTCAGTAGCGTGTCATAACCGCGGGGCAACGCGTCCACCGCACGGTGGACGCCAGCTAGCTCAGCGGCGGCGGCAATTCTCGCTCGATTCTGTAGTTCATCAACATTGCCAAGGCCGATGTTCTCAGCGACTGTCAGATCGTATTCCATATAGTCCTGAAACACCGTGGAAATCCGATTACGGAGCTCATCGACTGCCAAGTCTCGCAGATCTACTCCGTCCCACAGGATCCTCCCCCGATCCGGGTCATACATCCGGCAGAGCAGCTTCACCAGGGTTGATTTACCTGCTCCGTTCAGGCCGACCAAAGCGACCGTCCATCCGTGTGGGATTGCTAGGTTGACGCCGCGGAGAATCCATGGATGGTCGTTACTATAACGAAACCAGACATCGTCGAATATGATTCCGCGGCTAAGCCTTGGAGTGGCCTCTGTCAGGGGTCGCTGCTCGAGATCAGGTTCGGCATGTAGCACCGCCTGGTAGTGATGGAACAGCAGAAGCGCCTGATGCGTCGTGGATATCCCTCTCACGATGCCGGTGATAGCCCCCTGCATCGCGGCTACCGATGCAAGGAATAGAGACAGGTCACCAATGGTCAATCGTCCATCGGCTACCGCCCTGACCGCCCACCACAGGCCCAGGCCGGCGACAGCCGACGACAGCAAGCCTAATCCTCCCTGCACAGCGAGTTCCTGAAGATCCATCCGACGAAATGCTCGGTTCGCCGTCAAGCGTTCGGCAGACATTCGGTCTCGCAGGAAGGCGCCGATGCCGAACAGTCGGACTTCCTTCGCGGCCCTGACGTTCAACAACAGCTGGGAGTAAAAGAGCTCGCGACGCTGGATCGGCCCTACACGCCACAAAACTGCGGCGCGCCGTCGGCTCAGCGCCAACTCAGCTAGGAGAGCAGGCACTGCCGATGCGATCACGACCACCGCTATGACGGGACTCAGGAGGACGAGCGCGGCAACGAATCCGAGAGCACGCAAGATCCCTCCGACGATATCGAGAACGCCGAAGAGGGTATCCGTTGACCCGCTTCCTCCTGCCTGCTGCGCAAGGCGCAACCGATCGAGGAACTGCGGGTTCTCGAATCGCTTGAGGCCAACAAATCTGTCCACGGCTGCGTAGAGCCGCATCAGAGAGAACAGGCCGACCTCTCGCTGGGTCTGCGCATGTACGTAATGATCGAGTTGCGGTAGCACCGCTATGGCAACGCCTGCCAATGCGAGCCCGCCAGCGAAACCGGCCGCGGCCGCGAAGTCATGGCCTATCAGCCGGTCAATTGCCAGCTTGGTGAACCATGCTGACGCGAGCGGCAGCCCGGCAGATGCCAGCATCAGCACAACGTAGCTGCCCACCTGAATGGGCGCCGTCCTGATGGCAAGCGAAAGCGCAGCGCCGAAGTCTCTCGCCAATATGACCCAACCGGGAGATGTGACACTCTCGCTATACATTGCGGTCACGAAGCCGCAGTGGCGCTTGTGTTGTCGATATCGATGTGTTCGGCGACAACCAGACGGTCACCGTCTCGCTTGACGCGGCAGAATGAGGGAAAGAGCTTGACAGAGAATGCGCTAGTGAGCGGGCCCGTGTGATCTTCAACGGTGACGCTTCCTACGGAGCCCAATGCTGAAACCATCTCGGTAGCGTCTTCACGAGCCCCGACTACGACACTGAGCACGTTTCGATGCCCGGCGTACCATTCCTTGGCGAGCTCAACAAACTTGGGAACACTCTCCACGCACGGAGCGCAGGTCGGTGTGAGAAACGCGATGAGGGCATCGTCGCCCATCGTGGTGTCTGACACGAGGATGTCATCGATGGCCTGCGCGTTGAAGGCACCTACCTCCGACCCGACCGATATCATGCTGTGGTCAGGCCGTCCTACTTCGGACCTTTTCGAGAGTTGCCGACTGTGTGCTCGTAGTCTTCTCATTATGCCTACGGTGAGAAGTAGATCGAGCAGGCACAAGAGCCCGACGATAATCACTGCTCCGATGAGATAAGTCATGTCTAAATCCTTCTGTGCGCGCAGACCGTCACCGACGGACTACCGTGGTTTTAGCGGGAACGGAGGAACTCTCCGTAGACAAGTCTGAGATGAAAAGATCCAACACATCATCGAGCATTGTAAACACGAGGCCGATCATCGCTCCCATGATCGCGGAGAGCACATAGCCCGGCGTGTCGGCCAAACTCTGCGAGATCGCAGTTACGGCGCCAATCGCTGCTACGCCAATGAGGATAAGGTTTCGGACGAGATGTGCTCGACCGAGCCTTCGGGAGGATGCGCCAAAGCATCGGCAAGAAGCCTTGATGCCTTTCCGCAGGCTCAACGTGATCGCTACGCTGAAGGCGCTCAACATAGTGCCGGAAAGAATCAAACCGATTAGCGCAGTCCGGAGATGGGCGAGTAACAGGATCGGCATCATCGCCTCGCCGGCTACGACAATTGTCGCCACTCGTCGGGTCCATCGTCGAGGGAGCACATCCAGTTCGCTTATCGATGTCGTGAACGCCTGAAAGGCTTTGCCAGACCGAAGCTTTCCTGAAACCGCAATCAGAAAGACGACAGCCAGTAGGTAGCGTGCGCTGATTGAAACATAGATCATCCACATAATCCGATCTCTCTGACCCACGACCATTCGCCGAGTCGCCACCGATGGCGCGACGACCCGGCGTCTGGAGTTACTTTTCACCGGTACGTCGCCGGAACTGATCGATGAGGGTCCAGTAGCTGGGGTTAGTGTCGAAGTCGACCGTCTGTGGGCGGGCTGATCCGTCAACGTGTGTGACTGCTGGGATCAGCTGACGCATGTCCGGGCGCACGATGGCGGCTTGCAGCATGAAGCGTGCGAGGTCGGCGACGCGGTCGGCCATCACGTGAGTGGCGTATCCGGCCAGGATGCTGGGTGCTACCGGCCGCCACATCTCGCGGCCCTTGAGTATGTTGAGGCGTTCGACGTTGCGTCGGTCACGGGGGTCGGCGAGGATGCTGCGGGCTCTGAGTCCCCATTGCCCAATCTCTGCCTTGCCGCGTGCCCAGGCTACGATGCCGCCATCGATAGATAACGTACGCTAATTGAAACATATATTGCTATCGTAGATGAACTTGACTTGCCACGACGTCGGGCCACCGCCAAAGGCGGCGGCCCGACCATTGAGGTCACTGCTACTAAAAGCAGCGTCGCCTCGCGTCAGAGGAGTTAGGGTTAGCAGTTGCACCCCTGGTAGTGCCAACTACCTTCACAGTAGGTGCCGCTCGCGTCCACACAGCATTGCCTGTAGTATTTCTTGAAGCCACAGCCGTCCCCGCCGCCGCCACCGATACAGCCGCAGACTTGGAAGAAACCGCCCCCACATTTGGTTTGGTACCAGCAGTCGTCGCTGCTGGCCATCGCCTCGACGCGTGGCGCTAAGCGATTGACCAGATGATCTGATAGCCGTATGGCCAACTTTGTCACTTTTGTTCTTCTTTCTGCTATGATTCCTGCGGAATATCCATCCTGAGGAATCATTCCGATAGGGTCGGGCTCGCCTGCCTGATGGTCCTGTACCTTCTTCCATTTAAGGGCGTTGTTTTTTGCGAGCGAATGCATTGGCCATGTCGGCCTCGCCACGTGTCACCAGTAGGTCGTCGAGGATTAACACGTCAAGGCCTCTACGAGCACTCTCGGTGTCGTACCTAGATCAGCAGACGCTAATAGCATTAGAGCGCCTACGTTTGCTAAGAACAAGAGCTCGAACGAGACCGGACTACACCGGACGACACCGGACACAACAAGGGCCGGGATTACACCACGGCCCCGGCGTTCTTGAGTTCTGATGCGGTATGGCGCGGTTGAGGATTTCGGCAGGTGGAATGCGAAAGAGCGCGACTTCTGGTGATCTTTCAGGTCTCTCATCCGAAGATCGCCGCAGGAGTCGCGCTCGTGTCGCCATCTTCCCCGACCAGCCCCTGCCTTGTCCCTCTTCTTGACCAGCTCACCGACCTTGCGTTGTGGGAGGCGGAGCTGGCGGCAGACCCAGTGGTGATGGAATCGGCGTTGATGCGCCGGTTGGCGCAGGTGCCGGATCAGCGCTCGGCCTGTGGGCGGCGTCATCGGCCGGTGGTCATCTTGACGTTGACCGCGTGCGCGACGCTGGTCGTCGGTGGGGACAGCGTGGCGGCGATCTGGCAGTGGGCCGCCCGGACCTCCCAGCAGGTGCTCCAGCGGCTGGGCGCCTACCGTGATCCTTTTACCGGGTTGTTCATGGTCCCCAGCGAGCGGACCTTCCGCCGGGTCCTGGCCGGTCTGGACGCGGACGCGCTGGATACGGCGATCAGCGGCTACGTCACCGACGTAGCCGGCCGGGCGGCGCCCATGCCGCAGATCCCCGACACTCCCGGGCCCGCCGAGCGTCAACACCCAGCAAGGTGGCCGCCGAAGACCTGGCCACGCTCGAACGGATCACCGCCCGCTGCCCGGAACTCGCCTCGGTCACCGAGCTGACTCGCCAATTCGCCGAGATGCTCGTGCACCATCGCGGCGAGCAGGACCTGGAAGGCTGGGCAACACGAGCGGAAACCAGCCCCGCCCGGGAACTGCGCGACTTCGTCACCGGGCTGCGCCGTGACTGGGCGGCGGTCAAAGCCGGGCTCACCCTGCCCTACAGCTCCGGGGCGGTGGAAGGCAACGTGAACCGCATCAAGATGATCAAACGGATTATGTATGGGCGAGCCAACGCCGACCTGCTCCGCATTTCGTGTCCTGCACGGCTACTGATCACGAAAAGTGGGCCAGACCCACTTTTGCACGGCCACGGACAGGCCATCTGCCGGACCACCAACGCAGCCAGCTCGTCATACGACGGGCGGCGCTCCGGGGTCTTCGGCACTCAAAGATCATCCCACCGTGCGGGCAGTCCTCACGCCAGCAAGATCGTGAGCTGCTGAATGCCTACGCGCCGAGATCGAAGACAGATGACCAGCCTCAAGTTTTCACGATCTTGAGTGGTGGGTCCGGTACACTTGGTGATCTTGGAGTGGATGGCTGATCCGCAGTGTGGGCATGCCAAGGGCCCGGCTGGGTTGGCGCCGGCTCGACGTGATCGTCACCGGATCCGGATATGGGGTGTATTTCACCACGGAGACGCCGTAGGAGGAGGCGTTGCGCGCCTGGGACGCCGAGGTGGGCGTGAATCTCTCGGCGCGTTCCTGACCATCCAGGCCGCCGCGACCAAAGCGAGCACCTCGATCTCCTTGGCGTGAGCGCGAGTTCGGGCGACGCTCCGGCACTCGGCGCCGCGGACCTCGCGCTCACCGCCGCCGAGACGACGCGGCCCATCACCTTCGAGGTGAACGGGCTGTCACCGGCGGACGCCCGGCAGATGCCGCCCAGGAGACGCGGCAACGTGGTGTCCTTGACCAGAAATCCGCAAGCTCCGGCGGACAGCGTCGGATGATCGTCGTGGAATGTGGTCAGCCCCGACGACACGGACCGATCGGCAAGCCCCACCTGGTCCGACGAACCCCATGCCGCCTTTGAGGGCATCATGACGCAACAGGACGCCTTCAACCCCTTCCACCGCCGCCTACCGCTGGTCGCGCTAATGCGATGTCAGAGGGGATGTCCGGGGCGAAGGCGGTCCGCAAGGTGGCATCATCGATGCCGTCGTCACTGGCGGACGTAGCGGAGGTCGAGCCTATCAACGTGCCCGGACCAGCGCAGTGTCAGGTGCCAGCAGCCCGCCTTCGGCATGTCGATGCCCGACGGGCCGGGACCGCCAGGCACCTCGCGGGTGACAGGGCCGCCCGAGTCGTCCAGGCGCGCCTCGATCTTCAGCGGGTCCCCCGGTCGCTGGGGGACCCGGGATACCCAGAGGATCTTGTTGCTCCGCTCCTTGTCGGGCGGCGCCAGCAGCGGGTCTCCGAACACCACGGCCGCGATGTCGCCGCGGTCCCCGACGACGTACGGCATCGGCTGGTCCGGCGGCTGGAAGCCCATGCGTGCCCAGACCGGCAGCGGGGCGAGCGAGAGCTTCTCGGGGCATCCTGAGGCGCCGGCCGACTCGGAGGCCTCGGAGGCCTCGGACGACGTGGATGACGTGGATGATGTAGGCGGCTGAGGCGACTCGGAGGACTCGCCGCATGCCGTCAGGCAGCAGGCCGTGATCGCGGTTAGGGAGAGGGCCTTGCGAAGCATCTGGAGCTCCTTCGTATGAGGGCGTATCGGGATCGCCACTACTACACCACCGAGCGCCCACAGGTTCCGCGTGCGCGGATCAGGCCGAAGCCGGGGTTCCGGGACCGATGACGCGCTTCCGGCCAGGAGAGCGGCGCCCTCACAAGGTGAGACCGCTCTTGGCGGCCTGTGGAACGAAGAGTTAAGCGCCTTACCGGGCGGCAAGACAGCCACTGCAGCCTCCGCGCGCTCAGGAGCCGAGAGAGGTAGGGATGGCACGCCTGCGTAAAAGGGTTCCGTGGGGTCTAGGGATGCCCTTCGGCGGAACACGACGCATTCGGTCGATGGTTCGGGCTAACGGCCGACGATACGGGAGCAGCAGGTCTGTTGTCGGGCTCGGTCACCAGCGCCAAAGGATGCCGAAGGGACGCAGTGGGATGGGGTTGGCAGATGCCGAGGTCGCTGAAGGGCGCTTGGCCGCAGATCTCAGACGCGTGAGCCAGCAGTCGCGGGGGCGGGTTGGCTGAGCGGTCATCCGGCGTGGAGCGTGGCGGTGGGGCGTTGCGCGGTATCGGCGTCGTCGTTACTGATCGACCCGCTGTCTGCTCGCGCTGCCGATGCTGGTGCTCCCGACTATGCGGGAGCGCCGTGAAGGGCGGCCGTCCCCATGGTCGCGCGAGGGCATCCTTGCTGGCATCGACGCCCCGCTAAGGCAGGTCGGCACCGACTACGCCGATCTCTATCAGATCCACCGATGGGACTATCAGACGCTCATGGAGGAGATCCATCCATGTCCGTCGTCCAGGGCATGCCGCAGGTCATGCGGCTGGCCCGGCGCCCACCCGGACACGCTTCGCGCCGACCCGCCGCCGAGACGTCATCGTGGCGGGACTCCGCACCGTTTCGGCAGCGGGCTAGTTTTCCGGGATGGGGGGTCTCCACGTGGGCCGCCGGTGTGGCGGGCAATCCAGACATCGCGGTCGCGCTGGTGCCGTGGTGGGGCGGCGCTGTCGTTACCCACAGCCGTTGATCAACCCCGACAGTGCCGAGACGATCGGTTGGCCCCGCCTGGCCGAGCAGGTCACCGGTGTCTATCGGAACAAGCCCGCCGCCGAGCGCCCACGCGTGAGGATCTTGGCCTCCAACTACGGCGAGGCAATCGATGACGGCGCAACGATCGCCGTCGGATTCGGCAAGCAGGACATGGACCGGTTCTGGTCCCAGGTCACCCTCCCCGGCACGCTCGACAACGGCATAGGTCTTGACAGCCTGAAGCACGCCCTGTTGATGTGATCTGTCGCGGCCAGCGCGCCCCCTGGAGCGGGCTATGGCCGTCGTTCAGTTATCCACCTGAGCCAGGCCGCCAAGCTTGTTGCCAGCCGCGTCGGTACGAGGGATGAGCCGAGCCTCGCCTCCTTCCGAACTGGATGGAGTTCGACAGGCCGACGTGTTGCAGTCGCATGTCTCGCCAGCAAGACATGCCGGGCAACGCCAAGCAGGCGCGGCGGGGCAGGTTAGAAGGTTCAATTGAGCGGTCGTCTTTGTTCGCGATCGTCGTCGGAACGACTCATGCGCATCGATCATGGGCAGTGCGGGTCGGTCGTCGTGCTCGGCGTTTTCAGTGGTGCCGGCCGCGCGTTCGTGGTTCCCATCGTCGACGCCTCGCGGGCGTGAACAGTCGCACCGGCGCGTCCTCCGCTTGATGCGTAAGCTTCTTCTTACGTATTATGGAGGTCATGATCTCCCACATCCAACTGCTGTCACTGCCCGTCGCCGACCAGGACCGGGCCCGCGACTTCTACGTCAACGTCTTGGGTTTCGACCTGGTACGCGACAACCCGATGGGCCCGGACCAGCGCTGGGTCGAGGTCGGCCCGAAAGGCGGGCAGTCCACGATCACCCTGGTGACCTGGTTCCCCACCATGCCCCCCGGATCGGTCAAGGGCCTGGTCCTGGAGACCGGCGACCTTGACACCGACGTCGCCGAGCTCACCGCCCGCGGGGTACACATCCCCGACGGGATCCAGCAGCAGCCATGGGGCCGGTTCGTGACCTTCGACGACCCCGACGGCAACGGCATCGTGTTGCAGGCCACCGCGCCGGACGCCTGACAGCAACGCTGGAACCAGCACATGCCGGCCGTCGACGTGTTCACCGCGATCGCCAACCCCGTGCGACGCGCCCTGCTCGACGCCCTGCGCCCGGGCCCGCTCGCGGTCCACCAACTCCTCGACGACTTCGCGATCAGCCGCCCAGCAGTGTCCCAGCACCTGCGGGTGCTGCGGGATGCCGACCTCGTCGTCGAGGAACGGGTCGGCCGCGAGCGGCACTACCGATTGCGCCCCGAACGGTTGCGCGACGTCACCAACTGGCTCGCCCATTACGAGCAGTTCTGGACTACCCGCCTGACCGCCCTGCGTGACCTGCTAGATGAACAGCCATGAGCACCGACATCCGCACCGACATATACCTGCCCCACCCGCCTGAGCGGGTGTGGCAGGCCCTCATCGATCCCGCGCAGCTGGCCGTGTGGCTGATGCCCAACGACTTCCAGCCCCGGGTCGGACACCGCTTCAACTTTCGCACCGACCCCGCCCCCGGCTTCGACGGTGTCATCCAATGCGAAGTCCTCGCCATCACCCCCGGCGAATTGCTGCGCATCGGCTGGGCCGGCGGACCGGGCCTCGACACCACCGTCACCTGGCAACTCGCACCCGATGGCCGCGGCACCCGCCTCCTACTGACCCACGAGGGCTTCGACCAAGCCGACCCCCGGCAACAAGCGGTACGACGACTGCTGGACAGCGGCTGGCGCGGCCACCTCACCCGACGCCTGCAACACCTTCTCAACACCCTGCCGTAAACGACCCGGGTCATCCGCATCCACAGATGCCCTCTTACCCCGGGATGTGCTGCATCGTTCGCCTTGGCAGACCGCAGATGGCGCTCGGCGAATTTGGCTCTGGCACATTCTCTGTGGAGTCGATCCAATCCGCCGAAACGTCATCCGGATGGTGCCCGCGGCCGGGCAGCCCAGGGCGCGGCGGAGCCTCGTGACGTCCTGCACGAATATTCGGCCGAGGGTGCCCGGTTCACGATGGCCCCAAGATCTCGTCACGATCCCCGCGGCGTCATGCCAGCTTGTCCAAGGCGACGATGTCATCGTCGGTCAGGCCTACCCCAGCGGCGCCGAGGTTCTCCTCCAGGTGGGCCGGGGAGGAGGTGCCGGGGATGGCGAGGGTGACCGGGGAGCGGGCGAGCAGCCAGGCGAGGGCTACCTGGGCTCGGGTGGCGCTGTGACGGTCGGCGGTCTCATCGAGGGCGGCCAGTTGCTCGGAGCTGGGGGCCATGCCGGGTGGGGCCTGGGAGAGGTCGAGGCCGGGGCGGAGCATGCCGGCGGCGAGGGGGAAATAGGCGACGAATGCGATGCCGGCGGCCTCGCAGGCGGACAGCACATCGGCGCCGGACCGGTCGAAGATGTGATAGCGGTTCTGCACCGCGACCACGGGGGCAATCTGCCGTGCCTCGTCGAGTTGGGTGGTGGTCACGCCGCTGAGCCCCAGATGGCGGATCAGCCCGCGCCGGTGCAGGTCGGCCAGCGCTTGGAACGACTCGGTGAAGGGTGTCTCGCTGGGGTAGAGCAGCCCATCGCCGCCCACCCGCAGGTAGACCAGGTCCAAGCGGTCCTTGCCCAGCCGGGCTAGGTTCTCCTCCACCTGCTCGCGAAGCTGGGCGGGTTCGGCGGCGGCCTCGAAGCCGTGCCATTCGTCGCGTACCACGCCCACCTTGGTGGCGATGACCAGGTCGGCGGGGTAGGGGTGCAGGGCCTCGCGGATCAGGTCGTTGGCCACATGCGGACCGTAGAAGTCGCTGGTGTCGATGTGGGTGACGCCCAGTTCCACCGCCCGGCGCAGCACGGTCAGCGCCGTTGCGTGGTCGGCTGGCGGGCCCCATACGCCGGAGCCGGGCAGTTGCATCGCGCCGTAACCCAGCCGTGCGACGGTTAGGCCGTCCGCCAGGCGCAGATCCTTGCCGGTGTACACGGTCACTCATTCCTCCTAGTAATGATCGCGATCTGGTCGCCGCGGGTCAGGGAGAGGCGGGCCTGGATCGAGGCGGTGGTGACCTGGCCGTTGGCGGCGCGGTCGAGCTTGCGCCGTCGTACCAGGTCGTGAACGCCCTGGCGGGTGATGCCGAGCATCGCCGCGGCGACCGACACCGGCACCGCGGAAGCAGCCGGGTGTCCGGCCCTGCGGGCCACGGCCCGGCCGAGCGGCGTGCCCCACCACTCGGCGGGCGGGTCGAACGCCTCATCGCCCGGATACAGCGCGCTCACCAAACGGATCGCCAAGTAGGCGGCCGCCCGGTCGTCCAAGCCGAGTAGCACCCCAGCCCACTCCCGGCTCCTGGCCTCCAGCACGTCACGCGTCACCGCGCCGCCGAACGGCACGTCGTCGCCGAACAGGATGTCCAATGGGTCGAGCAGCCGAGCGCCGACGATCCGCCGGAGATCCTCGGCCAGAGCACGACGCTCGCCGCGCCACGACTCCATGCCTGCCCTCCTAATCCAAGTACTTGACGTAGACCGTCTAGTACTTGACGTAGCCTATCAACTACTTGTCGCTCGCCGTCAAGTAGTTGGCATCACGCTCGGCGCATCGCACGACGACGGCGCGGCGGAGGCAAAGGAGGCCCGGTTCCTCGGATCGCTGGTCATCCGAGCCGCTCTCACTGAATTGGTTCGACTTTGGCCACGACCTCCAGGCCTGCGGGGCCCACTTCGTACCGGGCCGATTGGAGCATCAGCGTGTCTTTTGCGCCGGGTTCGCGGACTAGGGTGTTACGCCCCGAATCTCGATGAGGGAGATGCCTCTTGTCCGAGGTTGTGCGTGACCCCAAACTGCCCGAGCGGCTGCTGGTGACCGAGCGGGATGCGTTGATGCCCCTGCTGCGGAGGGCCCCCGAGCGGGCGTTCGACCTGCCGACTGCCTGCCCCGACTGGTCAGTACGGCAGGTGCTGGCGCACTGCGGTGCGGCCCTCACCCGCATCAGCCACGGCCGTCTGGAGCCCGGGGTGTTTTCCCCCGAGTCCAACGCCTCCGACGTCGCCGAGCGCGACTCCTGGCCACTGGCGGCCGTGCTCGACGAACTGGAGCGCGGGATGAGCCAGGCCGGGGCCGTCATTGCGGCACGTAGCGACGGCATCCTCGACTTGGTCGCACTCGGCGAGTGGATCCATGCGGGGGACGTACGCGAGTCCTTGGGCGTGCCCGGCGCCTACTCCGGGGACGGCATTGGCGAGGCCCTCGCGCTACTCGTCATCGCCAGCCGCAGACGAAAGACCCCACGCCTGCACGCCACCCTGCCGGACCGCCAGACCCCGCTCCTGCTCGGCGTCGAGATCGAAGGCCGCCCGCCCGCCCGACTCATCTGCACCGCATCAACTCTGATCCGTCTATACGCCGATCGTCCCCTCGCCGACAGCCACTACGAACTGACCGGAGCGCAGGAGAGGGAACTCCACATCTTCGCCTGAGCTTGCGGCCGAGAGCATCTGGAGATCGCCCCATCGACAACAGGATTCTCGATCGAGGCAGAGGTCTACGCGTTGCCAGGGAGTTCTGGATCCCAACAAATCGGTCAGTTCGTTGGGATGGGCCGAACGCCCGCCGGCCCGCAGCGATCGCGCTGATGGGGTTCTAACGGCTCTGCCGATCTGGCACCGAGACCATGCGGCCTGCTCCTCCACGGAACTAAGTCGACTGCTCGCGCCGTGCAAGACGCTGATCGCGCTGGCGGCGAAGTCCCGGAGGATCCCGCTGGACTCGACTGTCACCACCGCGCTACGGGATTACCGGGAGCGGCGCCCGCCACCAGCTCGACCTCATCGCTGCCCAGGCGCAGCGCGGCGTCACTGTGCACATCATCGTGGACCTCATTCACGTCCGAGCGGGGAGACATGCGGGTTGTCCACGGTGATAAAGCATTGGATCGCGGTCGGCAAGCCCCTGGGGAGGACGATGCCGACACGGCGTGGGTCGTTCCTCATACGGTTTGGGGTAGTGCGAAGCGGGAGAAGGTGTTGGTGCTGGAGAACCAGGCGATGGCGGATACAAGGTCGCCTTTGAGGGTGAGGACGAGCAGTCCGTAGGCGTGTGCGGTGTCAGTGTGCGGATCTCGCAGGTAGCAGCCGAAGGCGGGTTGAGTGTTGGCCCGCGTGGCGATGAGGCGTAGCGGAGCGCCGTGCAGTCTGGCGCCGTGGGCGAGGAAGGTCGCGATCGCCATGTGGCCCTGATATTCGTGAGGTTGGGGCGGCATTGTCAGCCAGGCGTCGTCGGTCAGCAGGGCGACCATGCCGTCGACGTCGCCGTTTTCGATGGCTTCGGCGAAACGTCCGGCGATTTCGCGTTCGTCCGGGGACTTCGGCCGTGGCACGCTTTGGCGATCGCCGGCTGGGAGGCGCGTCTCCAGGGCGGCGCGGGCGCGTTGCAGGGCTCCCTTGACCGAGACGTCGCTGGTGCCGAGGATGTCCGCCACTTCCGCAGCTCGGAAGCCAAGCACGTCGCGTAGTACCAGGACCACCCGCCCGCGGGGTGTCAGGTGTTGGAGTCCGGCGATGAAGGCCAGCTCCAACGATTCCTTGGTTTCGTAGCGAGCCTCGGGCCCGGGGGCCTGGTCGGGGATGCCTTCGAGCAGGATGTCGGGGTAGGGCTCGAGCCAGATGGGCTCGGCCAGGCGGGTCGGCTCAGGCAACTGCGGCGCGGGTAGTGGTACGGGCTGCCGTCGTTTGTCCCGCAACGCGTTGAGGCAGCGGTTGGTGGCGATGCGATACAACCAGGCGCGCAGAGAGGCCCGTCCCTCGAAACGGCTCAGGCCGCGCCACGCGGCCATCAGCGTCTCTTGAAGCATGTCCTCGGCGTCTTGGACCGAGCCAAGAATGCGATAGCAGTGAACCTGCAGCTCGCGCCGGTACGGGTCGGTGAGTTCGCGGAACGCCTCTCCGTCCCCCTGCCGAGCGCGAGCCAGTGCCTGGTTGGTCACCCGTACGTCCTTTCATCGGCTGTGTCCCTCTGGCCTCTGCACACGTAATGACCCCATCCGTGCTCGAAAGGAACCGGCGCGTTCCGTTCCCGCCGTCGATGGTGTCGCAACCAGTAGCCGGCGGCCAATCAGGCCACCGGTGGCGTGCTGGCGGCCGGGTCGCTACGACCCCTGTCGTTTGCCCGCTGCCACACGATCGCTTGCTTTACGCCGAGGACCGGCGCCTACGCAACGGAGTATCAAAATGGCCGCGACTTCACCACAACCGGACGCCATGACGTTGATCAACGTGTTCGTCGTCGAACCGGACAACCAGCAGAAACTGGTCGAGATGCTCACATGGGCAGCCGAGAACGTGATGGGCAAGCAACCCGGTTACCGATCGGCTCACATCCATCGCAGCCTGGATGGCACCAAGGTCGCGGTGTACGCGCAGTGGCGCAGCCGCGAAGACTTCGAGGGACTCGCCAACAACGCGGACGCGGCCGCCCACATGGGACGCGTTCGAGCCCTAGCCAGCTTTGAGCCGGTGCTCTACGAGGATGTATTCACCCACCAGACAACGACAGACCCCAGCGCACCGGTCGCGGGGTAAGGAGCACAAACCGTTCACTCTCTTTCCAGATGAACGCCCGATAGCCCTCTCCTGTCGGCCGGGCAGGAGAGAGGCTCTGGTGCGGGCTCCGCAGCCGCGGCCTGCCCGATGACCAGGCCCTCGGTCAGGTTCTGTACGCCGAGGCCGGTCGCGATCAGCAGCGCCAGCGGCCGAACAGTTCCGGCAACGCCTGAAACATAAGCTGACATGCTGTCGGTAAGCCGACGCTCGCCAGGTCGTCCAGCGAGGTCCAGGCAGGAATGTCGTTGTTGACAAGACCCGAAGGGAATGCCGCGGATGCCGCTTCCAGAGGCTGTGGCTCGGTTCAATCGGACCGTTACCAACCGTGTGACGATGCCATTCGCCGGCCGTTTGCCAGGTCTCGCCGTTGTTCACCACAAAGGCCGTAGGTCCGGCCGTTCCTACAAGACTCCTGTGAGCATCTTTCGTCGGCCTGACGGGTACGTCGCCGCTCTCACCTATGGTCCCGACCGTGACTGGGTCAAGAACGTCATTGCGGCCGGGGGCTGTGAGCTGGAGATCCTGATGCAGCTCTCTGAAATCGGGCAGTCCTGCTCTGCGAACTTCCCCAGGTAGCCGACCCGCCGGTGGAGATCCTTCGCTGGTGGGTGGGCTCCCCGCAAGGCTGCGATTGGTCAAGATCAGCAGCTTGTCGGGGAGCCCAAGAAAATGCTGACACAGGGGGAAGACGTGGAGGCGCATGCACTGCGCAAGAGGGGCTGGTCGATCTCGGCGATCGCCCGGCACCTGGGCCGGGATCGTAAGACGATCGCGGCGTATCTCAACGGGTCCCGGGCGCCGGTCCGGGCGGCCACCCCGGTTCACCCCCGTCCAGGTCGCCGAGGTCAAGGCGCTGGCCTCGCCAGTTACCGGGGTACCGCGGTCGCGGTGGAGCTGCCCGGACCTGGCCGGCGAGGTCGTCGGACGGGGCATCGCGGCAGCGATCTCGGCCTCCACCGTCCGCCGGATTCTGGCCGCCGATGCACTCAAGCCCTGGCAGTACCAGTCCTGGGTGTTCATCCGCGACCCCGACTTCGCCGCCAAGGCTGCCCGGACCCTGGACCTCTATGGCCGCACCTGGGACGGCGCAGCGCTCGGCGAGGACGAATTCGTCATCTCCTCCGAGGAGAAGACCTCCACCCAGGCCCGCTGCCGCTGCCATCCACCCTGCCGCCCGGAGCCGCCCGGAGCCGCCCGGATGATGCGGGTCAACCACGAGTACGAACGCAGCGACGCGCTGGCCTACCTGGCCGCCTACGACGTCCACCGCGCCCGCGTATTCGGACACCGCGCGGCCAAGACCGGCATCGTCCCGTTCATGGACCTGGTCGAGCAGGTCATGACCACCGAGCCATACGCCTCGGCCAAGCGGGTGTTCTGGGTCGTCGACAACGGCTCCTCCCACCGCAGCAAAACCGCGGCCGACCGGCTGGCCAAGCGCTTCCCCAACGCCGTCATGGTGCACACGCCCGTCCACGCGTCCTGGCTGAACCAGATCTTCTTCTCCATCGTGCAGCGCAAGGTCGTCACTCCCAACGACTTCACCAGCCTTGACCAGGTCGAAGACCGGCTCATCGCCTTCGAACGACGCTACAACGCGACCGCCCGGCCCTTCAGATGGAAGTTCACCCCGGCCGACCTCGAGGACCTGATGGCCAGGATCGAGCGGCACGAACAGAAAGAGTCAAACCTCCAACAGCACGATGACTGCGACCATCAGCCTGCCGTACTCGACCCCGCCGCATAACCCCGAAGAACTTCCGGAGCGGATCACTAAGTCACGAGTTTTCCCAGTTCAGAGCATTGATCGGGATTTCTTTGCTAGCGTCCCCCGCCGTGGGGGGTGGTCTGCATTGGTCCTGGCCCTGTGTGCGCGTCAGTTCCCGGCCGGTGTTCCCATGTCCGGGCGGGCCAGGGCTTCGAAG
Organism: Nonomuraea marmarensis; assembly: GCF_043197025.1. Lineage (NCBI taxonomy): Bacteria > Bacillati > Actinomycetota > Actinomycetes > Streptosporangiales > Streptosporangiaceae > Nonomuraea > Nonomuraea marmarensis. Next base: position 3,379 of record NZ_JBICRM010000066.1, on the reverse strand, counting down.
GGACGACGCCGGCGGCGTCTATCCGGCCCGTGGGTGCGTTAGATTCGCCGGCTACCGACATGTGTTGCGGTGTCAGGCGGTGGCTGGGCGGGTGCCTGCGCCTGTCTGAAAGACGGGCCAGCCGATCTCGGTTCGCCATTGGGACGTGTCCGCAGTGTCGTGCTGGCCGACGACGTAGTACTCGCGGATGGGGCCGTCGACAGCGAGGGCATGCCGGGTCACGTAGGTGGCCAGCGTGCCATAGGCCCGGTCGATGTCGGAGGGTGACCCCGAATGGGTAATGACCGCGAGTTCGGCCGCTGGTATGACCAGCGAGGTGACCCGGCCCAGGGGCCTGATCGGGTCGGTGCAGGGAACGAAGATCGTTACTTGTCCCTGGTAGTGGGTGAACACGTCGTCGGCGTAGATGCCGCCGGAGTGTCCGGCCGGGTCCAGGTTCTGTGCGGTCAGAGTCGCGTGGAGTTCGCCGAGTGCTCCCCGGAGCCAGGGACCGGAGTCTTCGGCGTCGACGATCTCGGTGATCGCTGCCGCGTGGACTGCTTCCACACTGCGCAGTTCGATGCCGCCTGGGATCTCGGCGGTGTGAGGCGCCAGGAGGTCGCGCAGTGCGGTGACGGCCTGCTGGGTGCGGCTGAGGTCTTCTTCCAAGCGGCTCAGGTGAGCGCTTATCCGCTCGTTGCGGGTTTCTAGGTCTGGAGCGGTCAGCACGGCCTGGATCTCCTCCAGCGGCATGTCCAGATCTCGGAGGCGGCGGATGACCTGGGCGATGGGGATCTGCTCGGTGCTATAGCGGCGGTAGCCGGTGTCTTGGTCCACGGCGGCAGGCTTGAGCAGCCCGATGCCGTGATAGTGGCGCAGCGTCTTGACGGTCATATGGGTGGCACGGGAGAAGTCGCCGATGGACAGGTATCTCAGCATGGGCCCCATTGTGCGGCCTCCCCCAGGGGGAGAGTTCTGTCGACTGTCTGGCTTGACTCTACCGCTATGGCAGCGGTGAACGTGGTCTCCACGGCCGCACGGGCCGACGGAAAGGGCGGATAGTCATGAAGGAAATGGCCGAATCAACGACGGGCGCGATCGATCCCAAACTGATCGTCCAGCGCTACGTAGCGGTATGGAGCGAACCCGGCCCTGAATCGCGGCGCAGGGCCATCACCGACTTGTGGGCGCGTGACGGCGTGGAATTCGTCGACGGCGTGCGGTTCCGAGGACACGAGGAACTCGACGCGAGAATCACCAAGGCTTACGAGCAATTCGTGCAGAGCGGCGAATACGCTGTGACGTCCGCCGATGACGCCACCGTCCACGACGACATCGTCATGTTCACCATCCAACTGGTTCCGGGCGGCGGCGACAAGGACAGTGAGGTCGCCTGGGCCTCTCGGGTCTTCCTCGTCCTCGGCGGTGACGGTCTCATCCGGCAGGACTACCACCTGACCGTGAAACCCCTTGCCTCCCAGTAAGACGGCTCTGCGGGCGACTTCGGGCGGCACTGCCCAGCACGGAATCGCCCGCTCTAATCCATCATCAGGAGCGTTCACAATGTCGCTGGACATGGGTGCCCGACCCACGCCGCTCGGTGCTGTCCCTTTAGTCAAAATGTTAATCGTGGTCGCCGGGATGTTCATGATTACTTTGGACTTCTTCGTGGTGAACGTGGCCATCCCGGCCCTGCGTGCGAATCTGCATGCCAGCGCCGCGGCCATTGAGTTCATCGTCTCTGGATTCAGTCTCGCCTATGCGGCCGGCATGATCACTGCAGGCCGACTCGGTGACCTCTATGGCAGACGCCGGCTGTTCATATCGGGCATGGTGGTGTTCACACTGGCCTCGCTCATCGCCGGTCTGGCTCCCACTGTGGGCGTGCTGATCGCCGCCCGGGTGGTCCAGGGCATCGGCGCGGCTGTGATGACCCCGCAGATGCTGGCCATCTTGAACACGTCATTCACCGGCCCCCAGCGCGTCCGGGCCTTCACCGCGTTCGCCCTGTCGATGGGGATCGGCGCGACGTTCGGCCAGCTCATCGGCGGCTTGTTGATTTCTTTGAACGTCGCTGGCTGGGACTGGCGCACCATTTTCCTGATCAACGTTCCCATCGGTGTGACCTGCCTGGTCTTGATGCCCAGGTTCATTCCTGAATCGCATGGTGCCGGCCGTCAGGGCCTGGACGTGGTCGGCGCGGTGCTGGGGTCATGCGGGCTGCTCGCCATCGTCTTACCCCTGGTCGAGGGGCGGGAGCAAGGATGGCCCTCATGGTCGTGGGCCTGCCTGGCCGTCGCGGGTCCGCTGCTGGCGACGTTCGCCGTCTGGCAGCGCCGGATGGAACGGAAGGAGCGGGCTCCGCTGATCTCCCTGCATCTGTTCCGGGAACGCGCCTTCTCGGTCGGCATTGTGATCATTCTCGGCTTCTTCACCGCGATGGCGTCCTTCATGCTCGTGCTGGCCTTGTATTTACAAGATGGCCACGGTCTCTCCCCATTGGCGTCCGGAGCCATCTTCGGGGCCCTGGGGATCGGTTACGTCCCCGCCGCGTTCGTGGCCCCCAGAGCGGCCACTCGTCTGGGCAGGCACGTGCTCAGCATCGGGGCACTGATCGTCGCGGCAGGGTACGCCCTGCTGGTCGGCACCGTGTCCCTCATCGGGGTATCAGGGCGCGCATCCTGGATGATGGCTGGCTTGTTCGTCGCCGGTGCCGGAATGGCCCTGTTCGCCAACCCCGCGACGCCGACCGTGCTGGCCCGCGTGGCTCCGGGCCACGCCGCCGCAGCCGCCGGGGTGCTGTCCACCGCGCAGGAATGCGGTAACGCCCTCGGTGTCGCTGCCATCGGCGTGGTTTTCTTCGGAGCGCTCGGCCATGGCCACGCTGGCGACTACGCCCAGGCTTTTGAATGGAGCGTCGCCATTCTGGCTGTCTTCACAGTCGCGGTCGCGGCCCTCGCGCAAGCCTTGCCCAGGTCACCATCACCGGAATAGGGCCGACCAACTCGGCCCAGCGGGCTCGATCCTTACCCCCGCAGAAGACCTTCTCGACAGTGATGTACAGCTGGTACCAGATCCCCCGTTGAGCAGCTGGAAGCGGATCGGCGATCCTTGTTGGTCACGCGCCGCAGCGCCACCGCGGCCGCGAGCCTTGCGTCGGCACTGTGGTCTCCGACCGCGATCCGTTCCGGGTCGTTGCCTTCGCGTTGCCCGGGCGCGTACTGGCACGGCTGCAACCGCGATCCGTTCCGGGTCGTTGCCTTCGCGTTGCCCCCCTCTCTGTCAGACTGGTGTGAGACATGGGACAGATGAGTCCTTTTGATGCGAAGCAGGGCGAGACAGGACGATCGAGACAGTGACGATGACCCTCGCTGACCAGGCCGCCATGACGGGGCAGGAT
>NZ_JBICRM010000065.1:0-23201 GCF_043197025.1 Nonomuraea marmarensis | reverse complement strand
ATTCAGGGCTCGGTTATCGACCGCCGCTCGAAGTCCTCGACGAATGGTTCGATAATCAGTCGGTTGCGTGATAGAGTCGACCATATAGTTCATTTGGGACGTGTCCGGAAAACGCCGGGCTCCTCACCAGCGCGGTCACGGCCTGCGAGGTGTCCAGTTGGAACCGGGCTGCGGCCCGGTCCGCCGCCCCCGGGTCGGTGGCGCCGGTGCGCCCGGACTTGCTGAACACCACAGACGGCGCGAGGCGGTCGACGATGGCGGTGAACTCGGCGTCCGGGATCGGCCACCGAGGCAGGTGATCCGGCCAGGCCGGATCGGTGAGGTCCTGGCGGGACAACACGATCCGCCTGGCATGCGGCTGGTTCGGGTCGAGTAGCCGTCCTGCCGCAGCGCCGAGTACCACCGCCGCGCCGACCTCGGGTGGGCCGAGACCGGTGAGCGACTCGCGTAACTCGGCGCGTTTCCGGTTGATCGAGACCCAGGGCTGCCGGTCATCCGGCGACGTCCCGTTCGGGTCGAGGTCGATGGCGTACAGCCCGGCCATGCGATCGATGAGCAGCAGATCGGGTCGGTCAGGTCCGTCCGCGACCAGCAGCACGGTGCCCTCGCGACCGGACACCGCGGCCGCAGCCTCCGACAACACCGGATCGATCCTGAACATCAAGAAGCCTTCCCATGTCGCTACCTACTGATCGGTTCGTCCGAAAAGCCGCTGCTCCTCGTCCAAAGTGGACAGAACGGCGGCGGCAGCGTCCCGTTCCGCGCGGTCCTTGGGCGCGAGTTGGTCCAGTTCGTCCTGAATGGCCTCGCGGGCGGTCGCCGGATCGATGCGGTGGTCCAGGCCAGGCACCCCAATGCCCAGCTTGACTACCAGATCGGAAATCCGGGCCCGTTGCTGTTCGCGACTCGACCGCAACACTTCGGTGCTGGCCGCCCGCAACCCGGCCAGCCTGTCGAGCAGCACTAGTAGCACTCGGAGCACGTCGACCCGCGCGGACCGGGTGCCGTGGATCCGCAACCACGCGGGCCAGGACGACAACGCCAGATAACCGCGCGCCGGCATGAGCTGGGTGGTGAGGGCTGGAACCACCCACATCGACCGGGTGCTGCTTTTCGCCCGATAGGCGCGCAGCTCGTCCCGACGAATACTGGCCAATGCCCGCGGCGCAAGTTCGGAGCCGAAGTATGCGCGGCAGAACTCGGCGATCAGCGCGGGATTCGCCGGTACCCCCAACTCGCTCAATGCGTCCACCGCCTGCTGGCGCGCCGGTGTCGCGGCAGAGCTCGCCGCGCCGGTCGTGGCTTGGCGGACGGACTGAGCGGCCGCGTCGAGTGCTGTGCCCACCCGCTCAGCGGCCTGCTGGTCAAGGGCGGGCATCTTGGTCAACGCGGCCAGCTGACGTAGCAGCTCATCGATGTCCAGCGGCTGCGGCGGTTCCTGCATATTCCAGACTTTACCAGACTTTCCCAGACTTTAGTGAAGAGAGCCGTGTGCTGCTGGTGTTGGTGATTCATGCACGCACCGTGCCACCACGTGGATCGCGTTATCCTGCCGAGTCGTTACACTGAAGGCGCGTGTTGGTTGACCACTCCCGTTTGCAAGCAGGAAGTCAGGAGTTCGAATCTCCTAGGCTCCACTGCACTTCGAAGGCCACTTCCTGTGATCGGGAAGTGGCCTTTTCAATCTTGTACAGCTGCGAAGTACAGCTACGGCTCCGCCTTCCACCGAAGGGTTAGGAGCGGATGATCTTACTGGCCCGTTCCCATCAACGAGAGCCGCACCTTGGTACAGCAGAGCCTCCCGTTGACCTGACCTCAGCAACGTCCTCTCTCCTTGCCGGGATGCGAGACAGACGGCCGACCTGAGACGGAGAGGGCTCCCATTGCCCCTGAACGTTGGCATAGCAGAAGTACTGCCCAGGTGAGAATGTATCCGATATCTTCTGGCCATGGCTGCCGCCGTTCCGCCTCCATCCAAGGGGTCCCTCGTTGCGAGGGGGCGTCGTCGGCTGCGGTCGCTTGCAGGCTTAAACCGACCTCGGTACTGGCTAGTGACAAGAGCAGTGTGGGTTCTCCTGGCCGTTGCAATACTGTTCGCACTGGACGGATGCCTGATTGGCTGGTCGGTGGCTTACGAAGTGCTGATCGGTATCAAGTCTCCGGCGGAAGTTGGCTACGCGCCGGTGAGCTGGGCAGTCTCACTGGTTGGCTGGCTCATCGTTCCGGCCTTCGTGGGTGGACTGGTCGGCTACCTCGTCACCAGGCAGATCGACGCTCGACGGACTGAGTCCGAAGCCGACGTGCTTCAAGATCTGCGAAAGCGCGCACGTGCTAACAGGTCTGCTGGGCGTGGAGGCAGATCATGAGGTCGCTCATGGACCTCCACCAGGAGGGCGAAGGCGGGAAGAAATTCGCAGAACTCTTTGCTGGAAATCCACACGGCGGTAGATGGTCGATCGCAGAAGATCACTGGGAGCGTACCGTGCGGGAGCTCCTACACAGGTCCGTGGAGATGGAGAAGCTCAGTCGAAGAGAAGCCGTCCGCAAGGCCGAAACGGTTGCTCAAGGCTTCCTGTGGGGTCTTGCGAAAGTGGGTCGCTGCCCATGGTGTGGCTAACTAGGAATTTTTTGTCGGCACTGTGGCGAGTTAGGTTGGAATCATGGCAGAGCGTGTGAGCATGGCGAAGGTCTTGGAGGGCCTGATCGCTGACGCCTGTCCAGAGGTTCCCTCAGGTAGTGCTGAAAACCTTGCGAACTTCATCGTGGAGTTGTCAGAAAGACGTCCGATAGCCGAAGCGGACGCAGACCGGATTGCAGGTGCGCTCCTTGAGTGGCTACCCACGCGCTCAGGAGAGGCTGCAGATCGGCAGCGGCTACGGGCAGGCCAGGTTCATACGTCCTCTGGTGCATCGACGGGGACTGTGAAGTGGTTCAACGCGGATAAGGGATACGGGTTCATCGCTGTTGACGGTGGCAAGGACGTTTTCGTCCACTACTCGGCCATCCTGATGGACGGGAACAGAAGCCTTGAGCAAGGTCAACGTGTCGAGTTTGTGATAACGCAAGGGCAGAAGGGGCCGCAAGCAGAGAGCGTTCGTACGCTATAGCAAACCTGCAACCTCTGCGTGACAACCAACGACGACGATCACGAACATCAGCGAAGGTAGAAGGCCATTCCCCCGTGATCGAGGGAATGGCCTTGGTGACCTTCGCCACCGCTGGACGCTACTACGACTCCAACTGATCACCGAGCTTCTTGAGTGCTTGGCGTGTTTCTGCGGACGAGACTTCGCTGTAGACGTTCATGGTTACGGAAATCTGCGAGTGGCGAAGGATCTGCATGGCGACCCGCGGGTGGACGTCGAGGGCGACGAGCAAGGATGCGCAGGTCTTGCAAGTCGCGTGGACGTGGACTTTGCGCACTCCGGCCTTGGCGCATGCATTCGCGAAGCTGCGCCGGAAGTTGGACGGTTCGATCGGCCGGCCAGTGGCGGTGGTGAAGACGAGCCCAGCGTTCTGCCAGCCGTCTCCAGCCGCTTCCCGGGCTGTGTTGCGCGCTTGTTGACGGGCACGGAGAGCCGTCGTGACGATCTCCGGAAACGGCAGCGTGGCGTCGGACGCGTCCGTCTTCGTCTGGCGGTGTAGCAGCTTTCCACCGACAGCGCTGGAGTTGCCAGCCGATCGTCATCTCGGCCTGGTCGAGATCGACGTCTTCCCAGCGCAGCCCAAGCGTTTCGCCCAGGCGCAACCCGAGGACGAGCACCAGGACGTAGGCCGGGTACATAGGGTCCTCGTTCTTGCGTGCCGACTCCAGGAAGGCCCGTGCTTCTTCAACGGACCAGGGCTTGACCTTGCGCTTTCGAGGAACCGACATCTTGACGTTGACGGCGACGTTACGGGTCAGCGTCTCCTCCCGCACGGCGTTGCTCAGCGCGGCCCGAAGCGTCATGTAGGCGTCGTGAACGGTCCACGGGGCAGCGACTGGCAGCACTTGCCGACGGCGCAGCAGTGCCGACGCCGCTTCGGGTTGCTGTGACTCTCGGGCCGAGCGGCATCCTTGCCCTGGTAGCAGCAGAGGCATGAGCGGCGCAGCTTGTTCAGCCAGGCTTGGACGTCTCGAACGTCAGCTTGTCGAGCCGCTTGGAGCCGAGTGCTGGCGTGATGTAGAGCCGGGAGAACATCTCGTAATTCGCCACCGTCTTGGGCGCGAGGTTGGGTTCCACGACGTTCGTGAGCCAGTACGTCAAGTAGTCCGAGAGCTTCGGCGACTTGGTCACCACGGGACCCTTGCGGGCCAGCTCGTGCAGCTTGAGCCACTTCTCGTGGGTCTCCTCGCGGGTCTTGCCGTACGCCCACTTGCGGGTCTTCTTGCCTTCCGGCGTGGTGACCCAGACGTAGCCTGCCCAGCCGTTCTTGTACGGGAAGATCGAGCCTTCGTTGTTGGCCCGGGTACGGCGGCCGTTACGCGGGCGCTTGGGCTCCTCCGGGGAGGCGAGCGCGGTCTTGGCGGGCATCAGGCGGCCTCCTCGCAGAGTCGGGTGATGTAGTGGTCCGGCGCGGTTGCGGGGATCCGGCGGCAGCGGGCCCCGACGACGATGGAGCCGAGTTCGCCGGAGCGGATGAGGTTGTAGACGGTCCAGCGGCTGACCTGCAGCGCCGCCATGGCCTGCGGGACCGTGAGTAGCTCAGAGATCATAGGCGCTTCCGAGGGAGGTCCCGGTGATGGCGGCGGCGAGGAGTTGGTCGCCGAGGCTGTAGCCCTTGCCCGCGTAGGTCCATTCGCTGATCACCAGGACGGTGTCCTCGTCGAAGAGCGGGAGGCGGCCGGTGGTGATCTCGTTGTCGCGTACGTGCTGTTGGCGATCCGCTCGGATGTCGCCAAGGGTGGTGGAGTAGTGGCGGGAGCGGGTGGAGAAGTGGCCGCGGAAGCCGAGCATGTGGGCCCAGTCGGCGAGGCGGAGTTCGGCCAGACCGGGTTCGGCGCCGAGGTGCAGGCAGGTGGTGATGAGACGGCGAGCGTGGTCACGCAGGTTGTACTGCTCCAAGTCCTCGAGGGGATTGATGCGGCGGTCGAGGGTGCCGACGCATTCGGCGGCTTTGGTGGCGTACTTGGCGATGTAGCCGGCCACGGCCTGGTCGGTGAGGTCGCCGTCCAGGGTGATCGGGCGGATGTCGAGTTGGTTGCCCCACCGCAGGACCCGTTCGGGCTGGTCGGCGTGGGCGGGGGCTTTGGCGGAGACGGCCTTGGCGGCGTGCTGGATGGCGTGGGTCAGGGTGTCGGTGGTGGCCCAGGGCGGCGGTGGTGCTTCGGGGCCGCCGGGGCCGTCGAGGCGGATGACAGCGTGGAAGTGGACGACGCCGCGGCGCTGGTATTCGGCGACCTTGGCGAAGGAGAGGGTGAGGTGGTGGCGAAGATCCTTGAGGAACAGGCCACCGAGTTTGGCCAGGTGGCGGCGTACGGAGTCGGCGAAGCGTTTCCACAGCAGCGGAGCGAGGGCGTTGAACAGGACGGAGCCGGTGTAGTCGTAGCAGTCAGGGCACAGCGGTTCGCCGAGGCGCGGGTCGTCTTTGCTGTGCCGTTCGGTGCAGGACATGACGCGGCCGTGCGGGCAGGTCTGGGCGTTGCGGCGGGCGTGGCAGGGCTGGACCTTGCCGTTCTTCTCACATGGGTGCAGATCCATCTGAGGGAGCGGCTGAGCTGGGCGGATAAGGTCTGGGCTGTTTTGACGGGTGGTCGTTGTCTACCGTGTGAGCAGACGCGCGAGACAGTGGTGGCGATGAGCTCGTTGCTGGAGGAGTTGGAGCGGCGGGAGAACGCGGCCCGCTCTCCTGGACGCCCACACCGCGCTCGGTGGTCCGGGCACCGGCTGGGACCCGCACGAGCTGCGGCATTCTGCACTGACGCATCTGGGCGAGGGTAGCGTGAGCCTGCTGATGCCGATGGCCAAGTCCCGGCACAAGAAGGTCGAGACTGTGCGCCGCTACTTCCACCCTCGCCGGAGGCGATCGCCGAGGTGACCAGCCTGCTGAGCCCCGACGACTGGCCCCGGTGATCTGTCGCTCAGGCCGTGTCCGGGCGGCCGAGATCCTCAATCCTCAGGCGGCATCTCCCAGGTTCTTGGTGAAGAACTCGGCCAGCTTCTCGACTGCGGGGCCTACGTACTGGGGCTTGTCGTAGAGGTCGTTGTGGCTGGCGTCCTCGATCCACACGAACTCCTTGGGGCCGGGGGCGCGCTGGAAGGCGTCGATGGTCATCCACGTGGTGATGGCGCGGGTTCCGGCGATCATCATCAGTGGCCGCTGCCCGATCAACGGGATCGGGGCGAACGCGTCGAACATCGCGATCTTGTCGACGCTGCTCCAGTCGAAGAATCGGGCAGAGCGCGGGTGCTCGGCCCGGGGCGTACGGTAGTATTCGAACTCCTCGGCGCCGTACTCGCCCCCGATCGCGCGAGCCTGCTCCAGCGTGTCGGGGATGACCTGGAGCCCTGGCGTCTTCTCGCCGTGCGCCGCGGCGGTGCGGGCCTGAGCGGCGGTGTCCAGCAGAGCGTCGAACGCCGCCGGGTCCTGCGTTCCGTCGGCACCGAGCCGGAAGTGCCGGGAGATGTCGACCGCGCACACCGTGGCCAGGGCCTTCACACGATGGTCGGTGGCCGTGGCCGGGAGCGAGTAACCACCCGAGGCGCAGATGCCCAGAATGCCAATCCGGTCGTGGTCGACCTCGTCACGCGTGGTGAGGAAGGAGACGGCGGCCTTGAAATCCTCGACCCGTTGCGCGGGATCTTCCAAGCCGCGGGGGTCGCCACCGCTCTCGCCCTGGTATGCCGCGTCGTAGGCGAGCGCGACCAGGCCCTTGTCGGCCAGTCGCCGCGCGTACAGACCTGATGCCTGCTCCTTGACCGCACCGCCCTGGTGGCCCACCACGATCGCCGGACGCGGCCCAGGTGCCGCATCGTCGGGGAGGTAGAGGTGGCCGACGATCTGGATGCCGGCGCTGTCGTAGGTGACGTCGATCCTCGCCATGAGGGTTCTCCGTTTCGTGGTCTGCGGGACCGTGCCAGTACGGCGAGCCCCGGGCCCGGCGTGGTGCCGGGCACATCTCCACCATCACCGCGGTCCCGGGGCCCGCATAAGAGTCAGGTTCTTGGCTGGGAAAGAACCTGCCCCCTCACTCTTTCCGCTGGTCGCGGGAGAATGGAGCCATGACTCCCACATCCGGCCCCGACCCCGGCCCCGGCGAGGTCGGGGCTTTCCTCAAAGCCTGCCGCGCCCAGTTGGAGCCCCGGGACGTCGGCCTGCCGGACACCGGCTCCCTCCGCCGGGTCGCAGGACTGCGCCGTCAGGAGGTCGCCCAGCTCGCGGCGATCAGTGTGGACTACTACACGCGGCTGGAGCAGGGCAGGGTCCGGGCCTCCGCGACCGTGCTCGCCACCCTGACCCGGGCGCTGCGCCTCGACGACGACCAGCAGAAGTACCTGTACGAGCTCGCCGGCCGGACCGACGCCCGACCGCGCCGGCGGCGGCCCGCCGAGCGCCCGCGGCCCGCGATGCGGCGCCTGCTCGACCAGCTCACCGCCACGCCCGCCTTCATCCTGGGCAAACGGCTGGACATCCTGGCCTGGAATCCCGGAGCCGCCGCCCTCTACACCGACTTCGCGCAACTCCTCCCGGACCACCGCAACTACGTGCGCCTGCTGTTCACCGACCCGCTCATCCGGGGTATGCACCGGCACTGGGAGCACGACGCCCGCGACGCCGTCGCCGCCCTGCGCATGGACGCCGCAGCCGACCCCGACGACCCCGGCCTCGCCCAACTGGTCGGCGAGCTGTCCGTCCAGGACCCCGACTTCCGCACCTGGTGGGCTGAGCACCGCGTCACCAGCGCCGGCCGCGGCACCAAGCACTACCACCACACACTGGTCGGCGACGTGTCTTTGGACTGCGACACCTGGAACAGCCCCGACGGCTCCGGGCAGCGCCTCGTGATCCTCACCGCCGAACCCGGCACCCCCTCACACGACGCCCTGCGCATCCTCACCTCATGGACCACCACGCCACAGAGGCAAAGCCGCACTCCGTGACCACCTGGACATCCGCAGAACAGCAGATCCTCACCAGCTCCGGCTCCCTCACCCTCACCCTCACCGCCGGAGACCGCGACCAGCCCAGCGTGGAGGTCGGCATGGTCCTCGTGAACGGGCAACTGTACGTCCGCGCCTACCAAGGAGCTCGGTCCCACTGGTACCAGGCGGCCAAGCACCACGGACACGGACACGTCCATCTCGGCGCCCTCACCCGCGACGTACTCTTGCGCACCGCCATCGGCTACGAACCGGCCGACGCGATCGACACCGCCTACCACACCAAATACGGCGGTCGCGGCTCAATCACCACCACCCCGACCGCGCGCTCCGCGACCATCCACATCTCTCCGACCCAGTCGGGGTCCCAGTAGCAATCGCGGAGCTTGTCACCTGAAGTGTGTAAAGATCCTTTCTGGGTGATGGAGAACCCTCTTTACCTGATCCGTCCTGGGTAGGCGGTGTCGAGTTCGTTGAGTGCTTCGCGCCATCCCATGGTGCGCTGGCCTTCGATGAGGCGGGCGGCGCTGGGCGAGGTCTTGGTCTTGCCGGTTTTCTCCTTGTGCGCGGCGCGTTTGCGGGCGCGTTTGTCTTCGATGTTGATGATGGCCAGCCACAGCAGTTTGATCACAGCGTCGTCGCCGGGGAAGTGCCCGCGGGTCTTGATGACCTTGCGGAGCTGGTAGTTCAGGCTTTCGATGCCGTTGGTGGTGTAGAGCAGCTTGCGGACCGGCGCGGTGAAGGCGAAGAACGGCGTGAAGCGGTCCCAGGCGTTTTCGAAGACGCGGGCGGCCTGGGGATACTTGCGGCCCCATGGGCCGTCGGCGAAGGCGGCCAGGGCGTCGAAGGCGGCTTCGGCGTTGGCCGCGGTGTAGATCTTCTTCAGTTCGGCGGCCACCGCGGCGGCGTCGCGGCGGGCGACGGGCCGTAGCGCGTTGCGGATCAGGTGAACGACGCAGGTTTGCACGGTGGTGTGCGGGAACGCCGCGTGTACGGCGTCTTCGAAGCCGTTCAGGCCGTCGCAGCAGGCGATGAGGATGTCGCGTACCCCGCGGTTTTTCAGGTCGGTCATGACCGAGGCCCAGAAGCGGGCGCCTTCGCCGGCGGTCGCCACGTCGAGCGGAGTCTTGGCCAGCCAGATGCCCAGCACGTGCTTTTCCCCGTCGGTGTCGATGCCGATCGCGAGGTAGGCGGGTTTGGCCTGCACGGTGTTGTTGTCGCGGACTTTGACCACGATGGCGTCCAGGAACACCACCGGGTAGATCGGATCCAGCGGCCGGTTCTGCCAGGCGCGGGCCTCTTGCAGGACCGCGTCGGTGATGTTGGAGATGGCCTCATGACTGAGTTCGGTGTCGTAGATCTGGCGCAGGTGGTGCTGGATGTCGCGCACGCTCATGCCGTGCGCGTACAAGCTGATGATCATGTCGTCCAGGCCGCCGGAGACGCGGCCGGCCCGCTTGGGCACCAGCACCGGCTCGAAGCTGCCCTCCCGATCCCGGGGGACGGCCAGCCGGACCGGGCCGACGCCGGTCTGCACCGTCTTGCCGATCTTGCCGTTGCGGGAGTTGCCCGAGCCGTGCCCGGCCGGGTCGTGTTTGCCATAGCCCAGGTGGGCCGACAGTTCGGCCTCCAACGCCCGTTCCAGCACCGCCTTGACCAGCTGGCCGAGCATCGAGCCCTCACCCGTCAGCCGCAGCCCGCCCGCCCCGTCACGCGAGCGCTCCAGCAGCAGATCCAGCACCTGATCGCCGAGCAGTTCCCGCAACGGCACCTCCCCTTCAGGACGGGGGGATTTTTCCCCGCCATGATGAGCAGCCCGTGCCAGGCCTCCCGCCTGCTCATGATTCTGCGCGAAGCTGGTGGTCAGAGCCGATGTTCCTCGTGTGTTCGACATGGTTGACGCTCCCCCCGAAGCGTTAGATGATCTACCTAGACTCATCTACCCACAGTGATCGTTTCCACACTTAGAGTGATACCCCCCAATCGCGGAAAATTCTCTGACCTGCGGTTACTCGGCTTCCCGGTCGCCATCGACGACTCATACGGCCTCGCCAGGCTGCTGGACAGTCTGCGGGAGGCCCGGGGCCCACAACCAGATCGCCATGCTGGCCGAGCGGTTTCCGGCGCTCGGGCACTTCAAGGAATTCCTCAAAATCAGTGATCATCGGGAGTGGTTCCGGTTCGGGCGGGAACCTGATGGCAGTGCCGCACTCCCCTGGACGCGGGATGACCTGGAGTGAATTGGCCCGTAGAGCCGTGACCGTCTCACCGGCCCCGGATTTCCTGGTGGGTGCGGCCCCCGGACAGCTCCGGAACGTGTTTGGGCGAACAAGCCTGACCACGACCTCACGAGCAGAGGCTTCGGTGAACGGCACGGTGCGTGAGCCGTCGTTCCACCCACTCTGCGGCATGGAACCATCGAGCCATGACCCGATGGGTGCGGTTCTCCGGTTCTCTTCCAGGGATTGGTTGACCTGGGAGTTTGAGGTCTGGTCGTGGGTGGGGTCGTCTTCTACCGTTCGATGTGGAGGCGACCACGATGGGCTCACTGTTTGATGAGCTGGCGCGGCGGGAGGCCGTGGTCCGGCAGCGGATCGAGGAGATCCGGGAACAGATCACCGAGTTGAACGAACTGCTGGAGGACGAGGAGGATCGGCTGTCCCGGCTGGTCATCACCCGGGAAACGGTGGAGGAGATCGTGGGCGAGGTCGCCCAGGTTAATGCCGGACCCGCGGATGAGGCCGTTTCCGTTGAGATGGTCCGGGCCGCTGAGGGGGCGGCGTCGCCGATCGGGGTACTGACGGTGCCGCCGTGGCGGCCGGGCATGACGGCGTCGGTGTTGCCGGAGGCGTATCGCGACGCGGTGGAGATCCTGGCGGATGCGGCCGCGCCGATGCGGGCGGGGGCAGATCGCGGTGGCGATGGGGCTGGAGGACTCGGCGGCCAAGCGAGAAGGGCTACGGTCCAAGCTCAAGCGGCTGGTCGAGCGCGGGTGGGCGACCCAGAACGAGCCGGGACTGTTCACGCTGGCAGCCTCGGCGGCCCGTGCGCTGGCCGCCGGGCCAGCGACCGGGTCGAGCGATGGACAGGACGGCATTGCCTCCTCACCGGCGGGGTGATTGCGGGCGGGCTCTTCCCCGGTGCAGGTTCGAAGGCGACCAAACCTGACAACCAACCGCGCCGGGAAGAAGAGCCCGCGATGGAAAGCTACGTCGCCGGGGCCGGAGCTGACGCGTTTGCGGCCGCGAGGAACACCTTCAACTGTCTCCTTGGACAGCTCGCCGGCCCGCAGACGATGGACCTGCCGCACGATCGTCTGGAGGACATGCTGGCCGAGCAGGGGCGTGAGCTGCTTCGGCTGCTGTTGCAGGCGCACCTGGATCTTCGCGCCGACCGTGAGCGGGCCCGTGCCCAGCGCCTTCGCGGTACCGGCGCCGGGTTGACCGGCGCAGACGGAACCGAACGCCGCCGCTTGGAGAACGGGCACCACCGGCTGCTGGCCACGGTGTTCGGGACGGTGACCGTCACCCGCTGCGCCTGGCGCGCCTCACAGGCGGCGAACCTGTATCCGGCCGACCAGCAGCTGTCGCTCCCGGCCGGGAGGCACTCGCACGGGCTGGCGCGCCTGGCCTGCCTGGAGGCGGTACGTGGCTCGTTCGATGGCGCCCGGGACGCGATCACCACGCGGTGCGGGAACGTGGTCGGCAAACGCCAGCTGCTGGAATTGGTGCGGCGGGCGGCGGCCGATATCGACGCCTTCGACGCCGCCCAGACACCGATCCCACGCACCGCTGACGAGCTTGTGATCGTCAGTTGCGATCAGAAAGGCGTGGTCATGCGGCCCGAGGCGTTGCGACCGGCCACCGCCAAGGCGGCCGCCCGGGCCACGCGCACCTTCCGGACCCGGCTGGCCTCCGGGGAGAAACCCGCGCGCAAGAGAATGGCGACCCTGGGGGCGGTCTACGACGCGGTCCCCGCGCCGCGCCGCCCACACGACGTGATCGCCGTTCCCGGCGGACGGCACGGCGACCGACCGCCGCGCCCCGGCCCGGTTGCCCAACGCAAATGGTTGTGCGGATCGGTCACCCGCGAACCCGACGAGGTCATCGCGCAGGTATTCAACCAGGCCGAGGCTCGCGACCCCACCCACGCGCGCACCTGGGTCGTGCTGGTCGACGGCGCCCGGCATCAACTCGACCTGATCCGCGCTGAGGCCACCCGCCGCAAGGTGACCATCCACATCGTCATCGACTTCATCCACGTCATCGAGAAGATCTGGGCCGGGGCCTGGGACCTGCACCACCCCGGCGACAGCGCGGCCGAGGACTGGGTCGCCACCCACGCCCTGGCCCTGCTGGCCGGACACACCGACCAGGTCATCGCCGCCCTCGACGCCCAGGCGACTGCGCTGCCCACCCGCTGCCGCGAACAGATCGACGCAGCGATCCGTTACCTGAGCGGCCGCGCCGCGTTCCTGCGTTACGACCAGGCCCTGAAGGCCGGCTGGCCGATAGCCACCGGCGTGATCGAAGGCGCAGTTCACCACATCGTGGCCGACAGACTCGACATCGGCGGCGCCCGCTGGGGCCTGGCCGGAGCCGAGGCCGTCCTGAAGCTGCGCACCGTGGTCGCCAACGACAGCTTTCCGGAATATTGGCGGTTCCACCTCGCACGCGAACACCACCGCGTTCACCACACCCACGACCAAGCCGAGTACGGCCTCACGGCCTGATCAATTCGCTCCCTCAGGAGGAACTACTCCCAACGTAGATGGGTGGCTGGGGGCTGATCACCTCGCACACCATCGACTCAGGCAAGCCCAGCAGACCGACTCCTCCGTATCAAGCCCGGCTCTGACCGCGGGACAACGCATGATCGAGGAACGGCGACCGGCGAACGTACACGCGAAGCCGAGCTTGACACTCCGTCCCCGGCCCACTGCCGCTACGCGGTGAGTCGACGGCTACGAGGTGATCAGGTGGGTTGTGGATAGTGCCGCGATGGCCGCAAACACACAAATGCCCCGAACATCGCATTTGGGTCATTTCCATCATTATAGTGCAATTGCATTGTGATCTTGGGAACGGTCCATTAGACTCTCCCGACAATCGAGAGGTGCGCCAAATTACTAAGGAGAGGAAATCGAATGGCGCGAAAGGTTTTCTACAGCTTTCACTATGTTCCAGATAACTGGCGAGCAGCTCAGATTCGCCAAGCTGGAGTACTAGAGGGCAACCAGCCTATCTCCGACAATGATTGGGAGGAGGTTACAGATGGTGGCGATGCGGCGATCCAGAAGTGGATTGATAATCAATTCTTCGGTAAGTCATGCGCGGTAGTTCTGATCGGAGCCAAAACAGCCGGTAGAAAATGGATCAATTACGAGATCAGGAAGGCTTGGGAAGATCGCAAAGGTCTCGTAGGCGTGCACATTCATAATCTTCTGGACCGAAATAGCCATCAGTCATATAAGGGACACAATCCTTTTGATGATTTCAACGTAGACGGCGTAAAGCTATCGTCTATTGTCAAGGCTTACGATCCGCCATTTACGACAAGCACTTATGTGTACGGCCACATAACCTCGAACATCGCCGCCTGGGTCGAGGAAGCTATCGCAATTCGGGCCCGGTACTAAGCTAAGGCCGCTATCGCTCGACGCGCTGCAAGGCCACTCCCGCTGGTCTTGCAGTCTTGTAGTTTTCGGCGGATCAGCTAAGATCTCCGTATGCTCAAGCGCATACTTGGATTCCGCGGACTTGGGGCCATCGAGCCGCCCGCTCGGGACGAGTCATTAAGCAGCGAGAGAATCAAGCACCTGGAACTGATCCAGAATATCGTAACTCGCTTCTCGGCAAACTCCTTCGTAATCAAGGGGTGGACTATAACTGCCTCCTCCGCCTTCTATGCGTACGTAGCCACGCATCTAGACTGGAGAGTCGCAGCAACGGCTCTAGCTCCTGTCCTTCTGTTCTGGTACTTAGATGCATATTTCCTGCGCCAAGAGAGGCTATTCAGGTGCCTCTATAACGACGTACGCAGAGCAGAAATACAAACAGAGCCATTCTCGATGGATATCAGCCCGTATTTCAAGGGTAGAGCGACCATCAAGGTCGCATTCTCGCGCACGCTTTGGCCGTTCTACTTAATCATATTCGGACTAGGAATATCTCTATTGATTGGTAGCCTCGTGGCCTAGGTGTGCATCTCTCTTACCGCAATCACATTGCGAATGAGCATGGCCAGGTTTTTGGCCATTATTGCGTCGAACTCGCGCTTGGGGGGCCAGATGTCTCCGATTCTGTCGTTGGCCCACCGAGGCACAAGGTGGGTATGGAAATGGAAGACGGTTTGTGAGGCTGCACGACCAGAAGAACTGATCACATTCATTCCCTCAGGTGCGAGAGCTTCCTTCAGTGCAGCGGCAACCTTAAGGGTTGAGCGTGCAAGCGCCTCGACGGTCGGCTCATCAAGGCTGAAGAGGTCAGGCATGTGCGACTTTGGGATCAGTAGCGTATGCCCCGTGACTGCTGGATACAGAGGAAAAAAGCCGACCGTGTAGGTGTCTTCATAGACGATCTCTGCTTCAGGGTTGGACACTATCGTGCAAAAGTCACACGAAGCTTTGTGCATTTCTACCCCCTATCCATGCTGCCACGCACTTGCCGCCAATCCTAAGTTATATACGCCAAATGGCGGACGTGCTGATCGTCCTCTCGAGTTCCAGGCCAAGTCGCAATAAATGACTCGACACCTGCCCTCTACCCGAAACCTACGCAAACTTGCGTGCAGCACTCCAAGGACTCACCCCAACCAGTCGGCAGCACTTGGACGAAGCCTGATGTTTGCTGTACAGCAGCCAGTACAGCAACGCCGACTCACTCAACCGAACGGCGGCCACCTATGCCTGCTGTCCAGAGCAACGTGAGAGTGATCCACAAGCTGTCCGCCTCGCCCTACGGATCAGAAGGCTAGGGGTTCGAGTCCTCTCGGCCGCGCACGTGCGCGGCCGCCGTGCGTCGTGGTTCGACGCGTCCGAAGCGGCTGGCGATCCGGTGCATCAGGTCGTTAAGGTGACCATCCAGCTGTCAGAGTCGACGCTGTCGGCCTCGGCCATCACCGGATCTTCAGATGTCTTCACAAACTCCGAATGATCACGTGATAGCCGTCTTCACGCCACCTCAAGGCCCAAGACCTCGAAGCGTCACTGAGTACTCACCGACGATCACGCTACTTGCGAGCATGCGACAGTCGAACTCCTGCTGGACCGTTTTCTATGCCTGTATGTCGACAAAGTCCGGCTTAAGAACGGGGCATGCTCGACATCACCCACCGTCTCCTATTTTCTAGGAAGTTGGAAACGGGAAACGCCAGCACTGGTCTTGTCCAGCCGATGATGATGCCGCAGTGTTGCACATGGCACCCACGGCTGATCAGGTGGACAGCGACGGAGGTCCCATGGTTCGGCAGCCGATTTCCTTCGGAGGAGAGCTCCGCAGGCGGCGTCTGGCCGCGGACCTCAGTCTTACCGATCTGGCCAGGCTGGTTCATTACAGCAAGGGCCAGCTGAGCAAGGTCGAACGAGGCTTGAAAGCGCCGAGCCAGGACCTCGCCCGGCTTTGTGATGCGGCGCTCGACGCTTCAGGTGCTCTCGCCGCTCTAGCACCGGGACGGGCTGCCGATGTGGAGCCATTGGAGTTGCACGCCGATGAGAAGGAGGTGTGGTCGATGCGACTATCCGCGGATGGGCAAAGCTGGTTCGAGCCGATGAGCCGGCGGCAGGTGATGGCCGCAGGCGCCGTATCCATGACGGGGATGAGCATCGGCATGCCTGGCACGTCGATTCGCGCCAACGACAGCACGCTGCTCGGAATGTCCAGGAGCCTCTTCGACCAGTATCGAAAGCTTGGCCAAGTGACCGATCCGGGCCTCGTCTTGCCTGCGCTCATCGCGCAGACTCACATGTTGCGCGAGTTCGCTACGGGTGCCGGGGGGCGGACGCGTCAGGAGTTTCTCAAACTCGGCTCACGCTACGCGGAGTACGTCGGTTGGTTGGTACAGGAGAGCGGGAATGAGCCGGGCGCGCTGTGGTGGACACAGCGTGCGGTCGATCTGGCGGCTGCGGGCGGCGATCATGACCTTGCCGCATACGCGCTGGTCCGCCGTGCCCTCGTCACGCTGTATCGCGAGGATGCCGAACAGACCGTCGAGCTGGCTCGGCGAGCGCAGGAGGGCAGGTTGCCGTCACGCATCCGGGGGCTGGCATTCCAGCGGGAAGCCCAGGGGCACGCGATGGCGGGAGATTACGACGCGTGCATGAGGAGCCTTGACCGGGCCCGTACGCTGCTCGCGCACCCCGCTCCGGAGCAGGACGTGCCCGTCATCGGCACCACGAACCTGTACGACCCGGTCGCGATGATCAGCGGATGGTGTCTGTACGACCTGGGGAGGCCGCGCGAAGCCGCCGACACGCTGGACCAGCAGATGGCGCAGGTGCCCTCGGGGGCGTTGCGCACCCAGGTCCGCTACGGCGTACGTCGTGCGCTCGCGCACGCCTCGGCCGGCGAAGTCGAGCACGCCTGTGGCCTGACCAGCCTGCTGCTGGACAGTGCCATGACGGTCCGATCGGCCACCATCGCCGCTGATCTGCGCAAGCTGGCGCGGATCCTGGCCCGCCATCCGCGGAACCCGGCGGCTCGCGAGCTGACCCCCGAACTCACCGCAGCACTGCAGACCGTTGCGGCGTAAATCCACAAGAAGGAACGTTCCAATGCACGATGTGTTCATCAGTTATCGCACTGGAGACGGCGACAAGAGTGCCACCACCATTGAGACGAACCTTCGTGAGCGCTTCGGCGAAGGGAAGATATTCCGCGCCTCCAGCAGCATCAAGCCGGGTGAGCACTACCCGGCGAAACTGCTCGACGCCGTTCGGCACAGCACCGCCGTCATCGCCGTCATCGGACCCGACTGGTCCAGCTCTCCCCGCCTGCACGACGAGAACGACTGGGTGCGTAGGGAGCTCGCGGAGGCCTTCGCCTGCGGGATCCACGTCATCCCGGTTCTCGACGGCCGCCGGACCGAGCGGTTGAAAGCGGCGGCTCTGCCGCCCGAGCTGTGCCGACTTGCCGACCTGCAGTCGCTGCCGCTGGACGCGAGCGACGCGCGGTCGCAGCTCGAGCGCATTGGTGATCTGCTTACTGAACTGGTGCCTGCCCTCAAAGCGTCCGATCGGCGTGCCACCCAGTCGCCCGAATCCGGCTCCGTGGCGAACTCCATAGACGAGGTCAGCGGCGGCACAGGGGTGCAGAGCCGCGACATCACCGGCGACGTGGGCACCGTCGTCAAGGACAACCGTGGTCCGGTCCACACGGGAAAAGGCGATATCAACTCCCACACCTTCTCGGGCGATGGGGCGACGTACATAGCCGGCGACAACAAGGGTGCAATCAGGCACCGCTTCGGTGACCGTCGAGAGCGGGAGGACGGCGACCGGTGAGCGACCAGTTCCGTTCGGAGGTGTCGGGGACAGAGGGGTCTGTCCACACCGGCCCGGGTGACCAGTACAACTACTATTACGGTTCCTTGACAGATTCGAAGGGCAGATCCCACCGGTCCCTGGCCGATGACCAGCTCGTGTGGCTCCGCCAGCACTTCGTCCATCCGGTGGGCTTCGACCGGGCTCGAACGATTCTGGACCACCACAGAACGGTCCTGCTGGACGGGCCGCCGGGTAGTGGCAGGAACGCCGCTGCGAAGATGCTGCTGCACGAGCGCTGCTCGCATACGGAGACCATCCATGAGTTGCTGCTGGAGGATGACCGTGACGGTCTTTTCGACCTCGGCAGCATCGGCGATGGCGACTTACGGCTGCTGGACCTCTCTGACGAGGACGAGAAGACCTGGGCCGAGGTGCGCGGCGAGCTGACGCCGTTGCGCAAGACCGTGCTCGACCACGCGGCACACCTAGTGGTGGTGCTGCCAGCCCACGGCGCCAGGAGCCTTCCGGCCGAGTTCGGTCGGTACCGGGTGGAGATCGAACGTCCGGTGGCCATGGAGGTGGTGCAGCGCTACCTGCGCGCGGCGGGCGTGCCGACAAGCGAAACCGGCTCCAGGCCCAAAGCCCTGACCGACTATCTCGACGTCCAGCCGACGATGCGGGCCCTCGCCCACTACGTCGCGCTAATCCTCGACGCTCGGGCAAAGATGAGCGGCACGGATTTCGGCGTCTGGTGCGCGGTGGCGTACAAGGTACTTACGACGGTGGACGGCGAGGTGGCCAAGAAGGTCACCACGCTGAATCGGGGACCGCAACGTGCATTGCTACTCGCCACAGCGATGCTACATGGTGCGCATGCCGACAGCGTCCATCAGGCGGCCGTGCTGCTCTTGCGAGCCGCGGAGCACCCGGACGACGAGGGTTCGCTCTTGGAGCGGGCAGATCTCCGCCACCGCCTGGACGAGATCGGCGCGAAAGTCGACACGTCCGGCAGGGTGTGGTTTGAGCAGCTCGGATACGCCTCGGCGATCCGCGCCCATTTCTGGAAGAACATGCCGGAGCTGCGCGATGTGCTCGGGCAGTGGGTGTTACGGACGGTCGACATCGCGGACCTGGACGTCGACGAGCGTGACCGCCTGGTACAGCGCTTTACCGAGCAGTGCCTGCACGAGCGGTATCGGCAAGGACTGGCGGCCCTGATCCCCGAATGGGCGGCGAAACCCACCCATCCCCGGCTACGGGCAGCGGCCCAAGCATTGAAAAGGGGACTGCAGGACGAACACGGCCAGTTCTTCCGCAAGCAGATCTACGACTGGTCAACGGAGAACAGCCCCTCCTACGGGCTCAGACTGGTGCTCACTCAGATCTGTCACGAAGTCATGGCCGTGCTCCATCCGGAGAAGGCCGTGGTGCGCCTCCATCACCTGGCCCGGCGCGAACGCGGGGCGACGCACGCCCGGGACGCGCTGACGGATCTGGCGCTGGGGGAGGCTCGACTCCATCGCCTCATGCTGGAGCGCCTGGCGAGGGATCTCGTGAAAGAACGGCTATGGGAAACCGATATCGACCTCTTCCTGGATTACGTGGACCCGGATGCACTGGTGCGAATGGAGGTACGCACCCGTGCCGTCATCGCCGAATCCGCACTACGAGGAGGGCTGACCTCGGGATGGAGTGTCGTGTTCGCCCGGCGCCCGCCGGAGGTGTGGACCGCGCGGGCACAGGAATGGCTGCGTACGGCCCTCGTACATGAGCGATATCTCCAAGTGCTCATCGCCGGGGGCGCGCAGCGCATGAACGTACTCGCGCGCATGTACACCCTCGCCCGTGATCTGCCCGGCGTTCCGGAGGAACGGCGGCTCCTTTTCGCTGATCTCGTCAGGCAGAAGATCAATGCCGCCCTGCAAGGCGCCTGATTCGTTAGGGAGACAACCATGGGACACGGCCGTAACACGGTGAATCTCTTCTTCCTCATTGTCGGCGGGGCCCTGCTGGTGGGCGTGGTCTACTTCGCTCCCTGGCCGGTGTGGGCCATGCTCGTCCTGGCCATTCTCGTCGCTGCGGCGGTGCTGGGCTCGCGAGCGTTCCGCGATCGATCCCGCACCGCCCCTCCGGAGCCGCCGCCTCCATACATCCCCGTGGCACCGGTCCAGCGACGTGAACAGCGGGTCGACCGGGTGGCGCTGCCGAGCAGCGTGGACGATTACGACTTCCTGTTCTCCGCGACCGTGTTCTGGGCGTCCACCAGGGCCGTGATGGACGAGTCGATTGTCAATCCGGCGGCCCTCGCGATCGAGGCCATTCTGGAGCGCGCCAAGAGAATCACTCAGCACCGGCCACCGGGCAGAGCCTCGCTCGTCCAGCACGAGTTGAGCGGTGCGCTCGGCAGGATGCAACTGGATGCCGCTGGGCATCTCCAGGCCATGGCCGAGTCAATCGTGCTCGTCCTTCCCGAGCATGACCAGGAGCGCCTGGACAAGCTCGCCGCCGTGCGCAAGGACAAGGCGCTGTGGGAGCACGAGAGGAAGTACGAGCAGAGCAAACGCGAATATCTCGGCGAGGACGTCTTGAAGAACACCGGCAGCGCCGTCGTCTGGTGGCTCACCAGGAACGACGATCACGTGGAGAAGACGGTGCAGGACATCGGTCTTCTGGCGCAACTGTCTGCGGCCGCGAACAACAAAGAGATCCCCGAGCGCTTCCATACCTTGACGGAGGAGCCGCTTCTGTCACAGCCATCTTTCGATTCCGCGTTCTCATCAGGATTCCGCACCGGAACGACGCCGGCCGACTGCTTCGAGGCGTTCTTACGGTCGATGGATTTCAATGAGGATGATCCGCAGCGCTCTCTCTTCACGGCACAGGTGGCTGAGCATGTCATGCAACACGGACGGCAAGAGGTGGCCGCCGAATTGCTGCGTCGGTTCGACGCTTCCCCGCCACCGATGTCCGACCCCATGACCGATGACCTGAGCTCGTGAGGCTCGTACGAATCCTGGAGGCAGATCGTGGAGGCAGAGCTCATGGCATTGGCCGGCTCGGCGGCGACGACACTGGTGGGACTGATGATTTCCGATTCGTGGGCGCACACGAAGGACAAGCTCGCCCGATTCTTCGCCCGTAGCGGCGCTGAAGACGAGATAGCGAAGACGCTCGACACCGCGCGGGCCGAGCTCGTGGCGGCGCGCGAGACAGGCGATGCTCCGACCCACGTTCCGCAGATGTGTAGCGAGAAAAGCACACAGATATGCGGCCTGAGCTGCGGAAACGCCTGCGGGCACGCTGATGCGGCGTGTCACTAGGCGTGAGTGTTGTGCCTGGTCAGCCGTTTGCGGTGGGGATGGCTTCGACGATCTTCTTCGGGGTCGGGATGTCGAGTTTGGTCAGGATGTCGCGCTGGGGCTTGGTCAACTCGGCGCGCTGACGGAAGGTGCCCGTTGGGCCGGTGAAGGTGGCCACCGTGAGCAGGTCGAAGTCGTCGCGGATGCGGTTCCAGGTGGAGCCGGTGGTGGTCTCGATGATGCGGATCAGCAGCAGCGCCAGCCAGCACAAGATGACGTGCGCGCGGATGCGTTCCTCCAGTCGGTGATAGACCGGGCGCAGGTCGATGACCTGCTTCATGTCGCGCCAGCCCCGCTCGACCTCCAGCAATTGCTTGTAGCCAACCGCGATGTCCTCGGCCGACAGCTTGGGGTCGGAGCAGCGCAGCAGGTACTTGCTGTCCAGGTTCGCCTCGGCCTTGACCTTCGCCGCGTCGATGCGCAGCAGCCCGTTCGGGGTGGTGCGCAGGTAGCGGTTCAGGCCGGGCTTGGTGGAGAGGACGCCGCGGAGTTCGGCGCGTTGGGTGGCGCTGAGCGCGTCGGTGTCGGCGATCAGCTCCTGGAGTTGCGCGAGGAGGCGTTCGCGGATGGCGGCGTCGCGTTCGGCCCCGTCGGGGTTGAAGCAGATCACGAACCGGTCGGC
The DNA here is from genome assembly GCF_043197025.1 of Nonomuraea marmarensis. Classification (NCBI taxonomy): domain Bacteria; kingdom Bacillati; phylum Actinomycetota; class Actinomycetes; order Streptosporangiales; family Streptosporangiaceae; genus Nonomuraea; species Nonomuraea marmarensis. Next base: position 1,658 of record NZ_JBICRM010000065.1, on the reverse strand, counting down.
CTCGCCGATCCGGACCTCTTTGACCTTCAGGTTGTTGGCCACGTCCTGGTAGCGGCCTTGGCGGGACAGGGCGGCCTTGGCCTCGGCCGAGCCCGAGCGCAGCCGTTCGCCGATGATGTAGTGATGGTCGCCTTGGCGTAGGTAGCGGCGGTTGTCGGCGGAGGTGAAGCCGCGATCACCGACCCACACGATCTTGGACAGGGTCCAGTCCCGCATGTCGTTCTTGACCTGGCGGATCAGGGCGGTGTCGGTGGTGTTGCCGGGCCAGGACCAGATGCGGACCGGGATGCCGTCGCGGGTGACGGCCATGCCAATGACGATCTGCGGCAGGTCGTCGCGGTGATCTTTGGACTTGCCGCGGGCGCGGAAGCCCTTCATCACCGGCTCGTCGCCGTCGCCGTCGCCGTCGCCGTCGCCGTCGCCGTCGCCGTTTTCGGGGTCGGGCAGGGGAACGCCGCGCTGGTCGCGGGCGATCGGCTCGTCGGGTTCGTCGATCTCGAAGTAGGTGGAGGTGGTGTCGAAGAACAGCAGGTCGACTTCGAGGTTGAGCAGGGTGGCGACCTGGTCGAACACCTTGCGTTCGACCGAGTCTTGGACCTGGTGCAGCCAGTCCATCGCCCGGTAGCAGGCGTCGTCGCTGCAGGTGGGCAGGCCGTCGATGTGGGCGTTGCGGCCGATCCAGTGCGAGGCGGCCAGTTTGGAGGAGGCGTCCAGGGCGCGGTTGGCGACCAGGGCGAACAGCACCCGTTCGGTGAACGGGCTGCGGCGGGTGGAGGCGAGGATGCGCGTCAGGATCGTGTCGATCTTCAGCTGCCGCCACAGCTGGTCGAGCAGGTAGGGGCCGCCGTAGGCGGCTGAGCCGATGAAGGTCAGTTCCGCGCCCGAGGTGAGGGCGGCGGCCCGGCCCGGATCCAGCAGTCGGCATAGCGAGCCGACCAGGCGTTCGACGGCGGCGCGGTCGATCTGGTCTTCGCGGCCGAAGTTGTGCAGGACCTTCATCTTGGCGGTCTTGGCGACGGGGTCCCATTCGTTGTGGGCGAGTTGGAGGTATCGCACCGTGGTGCCGTTTTTGTTCTTCCGGGTTGCTGTCCTGACGAACATGTCACCAGACCATAGCGGCACACTTGCAGATCGTGGCGGGGTTATCGGCGGAGTCGTGTCACTAGGACTTTCCGTCGTTTCCACCAGGCCAGACCGCGCTGACCTGCGGGTTCAGACCCGAACATGTCTTGGATCATGAATTAGCTGCGGAACGCGGGTCCGAGGGAGGCCGACATTGAAGCCGAGTGGCATAACCGGCTCCGCCTCTTGTTGCAAAGCGACCCATCTGTGGTGGAGGAACTGCGGCACCTGATCCGGGCAGCCGGCGCGCGGTCCGAAGCTTGTCCCAAGGACACCGTGCGCAATGTCGTCAGCGGGGGAAAGCAGTTCGGTCCGGTTATCCAAACAGGCCGCATCTCCACAGTCGCCTTCTCAGCGCCCGAAGCTGGATCGGCGCCAGACGAGACCATCACCCATGGTGGAGAAGAGAAGTGGGGTGCCCCGATCTTTCCGGACACGGACCCAAGTAGGGTTTACGTGACACCCGGAAGGCAAGGTAGTGGCGAAGAGGCCGAGGCATTACTCTCCCGAATTGCGGGCCGAAGTCGTTAAGTACG
>NZ_JBICRM010000064.1:0-23787 GCF_043197025.1 Nonomuraea marmarensis | reverse complement strand
GCCGTCAGACGCCGAAACGAAGGGCGGCCCGCCCACACCCGCAACTGGTTCAACCGCTCCACAAAACCAGCAGCGTCCTCTACACCCACAACCGTCGGCAGCGACCCGATGTCCATCAACCAATCCCAATCAGGCCCCAGTAAAGCGTCAAACCGACTCTACCGACCGAGGGCAGCGCAGCGTCCCAGGCCAGACGCCCTAGCCTCAGACTGGGATAAGAGCACGCCAGCCACCCAAGGGCAACCATCTCGGCCCGGGTCGCCATAGCCCAGATCGATATCCGCCCTTGCATAGTGCAGGCGCCGCGTTCAGGGGAGGCGTCGGCCCGACCCGGAATTGATCGCCCGGTGGCACCGCGGAACCACATCTCACTACGCGTCAATGACGCTCGGCGTTCGGCGAGGCAGACTCCTTCGCCGCGTAGGCTACTTCCGGCCACGCGGCATCATCCACCCGTCCGGCTTGCCTCAGCCGGTCGGCGGGGTCAGCAGCATCGCGAGGGCCGCGCCGAAGACCGCGAGCAAGGACGGAAGCAGCAGTGCACGGGCCGGCCCAACGTACTCGGCCTCGAGGCCGGCGAGTGAGCTGCCGACGGCCCCACCCGCGCCGACAGCCAGCCGAATGCCTCGGCCGGAGGCACGGCCAGTTCGTCGACGAGCACCGAGGATGTCGTCATCGCCGGGTTGAGGGCGAACGTGGCGACGAAGAGCATCGCGCCGACCAGGCACAGATCACCGAGCAGCGAGGTCGGCGCCACCGCCGTGGCCACGGCCAGAAGCACCACGAACCGACCGCCGGTGGCAGACGACCGTACATAAGTGCACCAAGGATGCCGCCCAGCGAGAGTGCGGCGAGCAGCGGTCCGCTCACTGCCAGCAGCCCATGCTCGGACGCCAGCGTGGGCAGTCTGACCTCGAGGGAGCCGATAACGCCGCCGACCAGCGTGACGACCGCTAGTTCACATCCGGCGGTCGCGGAGCACGCCGCTGGATGTGAACACGATGGTGTGGTGGGGCCGGGTGGCGCGCATGGGCAGCGTGAGGCCGAGCGTGCCGGCTCCGGCCGCGATCGCCGTCACTGCGATCGCGACAATCAGGCCAAACAGGAGGGGCCGGTGAAGATGGCTACCTCCTGCACCAGGAAGACCAGACTGTACGCCGCCGTGGGGTGCCCTTCGGGCATCCGCCGGGCCCAAGCGATGCGCATCGCCATCGATACCGGCGGCAGGCTGGCACCGGCGATCCACGCGAGCGCGATAAGCACCCAGGCGGGAGCTCCGGCTCCGGGCCTCGCCCGTCAGGTCCAGCAGGCCGCAACGTGAAAGCCGCCCGAGCCGCGCTGGTCGACGAGCCAGCCGTGCACCCGCCGCGCCGCCCCGGCGCCGACGGAGAAAGCGCGGCTGTCAGCCCGGCGCGCGAGCGACCCGGTGGGCCCCGTTGACGACGAGCACCGTGCCGATCGGCGTGACCTGCTGTGTGAGCTGAGCCACGAACCCCAACACAGCCTGCGCGCCTCGACATTCAACGTCCACCGATACTCCCCAGAGCACCGCCGATCCTCGGATATGCCTTGCCGCATCCTGTCCGGCGTAACCTTGCCACGCCACCGCAGCGCAGTTCTGATCATTAGACGGTTTTGATGGCGCCGCCGTCGATTATCAGGTCCGCGCCGTTGAAACTTGAGGCCTGTGGCGAGACAAGGTACGTCACGAGCGAGGCGACCTCCGAGGGCTGAATGAGCCGGCCTGTCGTCATCCCCATGTGAGCAGGTAGCGCCGCCAGTAGTTCGTCCTGCGAAATACCCTGCTCCTTGGCCAAGTCGGCGCCGAAGCCGTCTGGCGCCTCCCACATCGATGTCCGTACTGGCCCGGGGGAAACCGTGTTCACGCGTATGCCCTGCGGCCCGAACTCCTCCGCGAGCGCCTTTCCCAGCGCGGTGAGGGCTGCTTTTGCCGTGGTGTACGGGACGGGGCCGGCGTGCGGCATCCGGGCGACGTTCGAGGAGATGTTGACAACGCTGCCACGCCTGCGGAGCAGACTGGGAAGCGCAGCGCGCGTCGTGCGCACGGCAACGAGGAAATTCAGGTCGAACCAGGACTGCCAGTCGCCGTCTTCGAAACCGAGGAACCCTTGCGTGACCCCATGGCTATCGGCGCCGCCACCCGCGTTATTGACGAGGATGTCGAGGTCCTCAGCGAGTTCGCTGGTTGCCCGCTCAATAAGTTGGCTTGGGCCGTCAGGTGCCGCCAGGTCCATCGGAACGACGATGGCACCGGTTTCTCGCAACTCGGGCGTCACGGTCCGCGCCGCGCCGACTACTCGTACCCCTTCAGAGGCGAGCGCAGCGACAGTTGCCAAGCCGATGCCGCGACTGGCGCCCGTCACCACCGCGGTACGTCCCGCAAGCTGAGTGTCAGTCTCCATAACAGCACACCTCTTATATCACTTTAAACGCTGCGCGAGTGCCTCGAATACCGTTCCTGCCCTAGCTTTCACATACCCTGCCTACGCGTTAGAGAGCGTATGCAACTACAACAAGTGCCCTCTGTGCAAGCGAATTCCTGCTGGACAGCAAGGCGATCTCAAAGACGGCAGAGAGCCTCTTCAGAACGAACTATCCGGATGGGCTGCGCATCGGCTCAGTTATGCTGTCGCGTCCACTTGTCCGCCAACGACCTGCCCCACGTCGCACTCTATCTGGAAGCTAGTGCATATTGCTAAATATAGCCTGGGTCGAGGCATTCGTTGCCACCCGTCTGTCACGCCTTCCCCGCGTTTACGACGTGTCTCGCCAGCGAGACAGCGGGCGTGGCGGTCGCTGCGCAGGGATCACAGTTGACTCGGGACTCGACGCCGGATGGCGGCGGTGGGCACCTGAGCTTGGCGATTGCGTCCAACAGTGTCCGGTCCAGTCCGGTTGCGTCCGGGAGCTTACCCTCAGCGCCACAGTTTCGTACTGTGAAGCAACGCGTTACCCGTTGAAGGTGAGTAACAGAATGGTACAGGGAGCAACCGTGGAGGTACGAGGGGCGCATGGTTCGAATGGCTCCTCAGGCCCGAATCGTACTAGGCGCCTATCGATTGACGGTAAAGCGACGACGAAACGTGTAGGTCTCTTCCTTGCCTCTGATACCACGCTCGATGAATGGCGCCTGATTGGCCGTGAGATTGGCGTCATTCATGATGCTTCGGGCTGGTGGCTGGGAGACTGGCTGGTCTACGGCCAAGAAAGGTATCCAGAACGCTATCGACAGGCCATCGATGAGACCGGCCTTGACTATCAGACGTTGCGCAACTACGCGTGGATCGCACGTCGGTTCGAAATGCATAGGCGCCGCGACAAGCTGAGTATTCAGCATCATGTTGAAGTCGCAGCTCTATCTGAAGTCGAGCAGGATCTATGGCTCGACCGTGCCGAACATTTCTCCTGGTCGAGGAATGCGTTGCGTGAGCAACTCAAGGCTACGCGCCAAGCAACTCTCGAGAGCTCCGCCTCGCCGCGGATGCGGTTGAATGTGGAGATAACATCTGAGCAGCGGACGAGTTGGACGCTAGCTGCCCAGGACGCTAATCTCGAGCTCAACGAATGGATTAACTCTGTCCTTGATGAAGCCGCTGCAGCCGTGGCTTCCAGACACGCAAGGAATATCGGCCCGTCGGATCTGGGGTCATCATGAATTGGTCAATGAGAGTATTTGGTGGGTGCCGGTAGGTGTCCGCTCGAGGGGCGGGCGGAGCCTGCCCCTTCACCTATGGCCGAGGATCGGTGGAGCCGCTCAAGGATCCGTTCACCGACCCGACGTCTTGGCGTGATCGACCTCGTCGACGCAAGTTGGCACAGCCGCAGCCATCGTTGGCACCGGACGCCGCGAGTCGGAGCTGGTGCTGGCACCGATCTTCGTGGCCGGCTTCCAACCGGTCTCATACGAGGTTCCGGCCTGAGTGGCGGGCACGCGATGCGATTGCTGTGATCCAGCGTTTCGGCACCAAGCAATACCGTTGGTGTCCGATCCGGTCCGGTTGTATCCGGCCCCTTGTTAAAAGTTTCCGGATTATCGGAAATAATCGTTAATTTTCTCACGTTGGCTGAGCTGTATTGGCCCGCATTAGGACACCCAAACCGAGTCCGTTAGCGGGCTATTGACACCGACCTTGCGATGGATGCAAGATCCCCTCGTCTGTCTTAGATATTAGCGTTCGGCCGTGTGCGAGAATCGCCTCGCACGGCCCGTCACTTCGTTGGGAAAGGTGCGAGGGCCGTGAGGCTTTCTTTGGCATGCCGACGCACTTTAGGGTCACTGGTTGCCCTGGTTGTCGTTACGATGTTCATTTCCACCATCCCCAACGTTGTGGGGAACCACGCAACTGCGGATAGCGTGGCTGCGGACGCGCCGGTGCAGACGACGGAGTCGCAGGCGTTGAACGCCGCGCGGCAAAGCGGCGGCGCGGTGGAGGTCGGGGCGTTGCGCGGGGAGACCCGCGAGATCTATGCCGAGCCCGACGGCACATTCACGGCGGTGCAACACGTGCGGCCGGTACGTACGCGTCAGCAGGGGCGCTGGGTCGCGATCGATACCACGTTACGGCGCCTCGGGTCGGGGGAGGTCGCACCGGTGGCGTCGGCGGAGGGGCTGCGACTGTCCGGCGGCGGAACCGGCCCAATGATTCGGATCGCGCGTGCGGGCCGCGAGTTATCGCTCACCTGGCCCGGTACACTTCCGGTCCCGTCGCTGAGCGGCGATACCGCGACGTATTCCGAAGTGGCCGCCGGCATCGACCTGAAGTTACGGGCCGAGCCCGACGGCGTGACATCTCTCGTGGTGGTGAAGACGTCCCAAGCCGCGCGGAACCCGCTGTTGACCAGTCTCGGTCTGTCACTCGGCACGTCCGGCTTGCGGGTGCAGGCCGACGGGCAGGGGCAGTTGACCGCCGTTGACGCGGGCTCCGGCGGCGCGGTGTTCGCGGCGCCGCAACCACTGATGTGGGACTCGGCCGGGGCGTCGCTCGCATCGCCGGCCAGCGTGGCCGGAGCCACCGCGAACGCAGTGGATCCAACCGACGGTCCGCTGGACGGGTCGAAGGTCGTCGGCGTCAGGACCAGCGTCAGCGCCGGCAAGGTGACGCTGGAGCCGGATCAAAGCCTACTGACGGCCGCCGACACCAAATGGCCGGTGTACATCGACCCGGCCTGGCGTACGGAGACCGAATCGGCCTGGGCGATGGTGTCGAGCGGTTATCCCTCGCAGTCGTATTACAAGTTCAGCGGCAAATCCACCGAGGGCGTGGGCTACTGCGACGTCAACAAGGACGGCTCCTGCGTCAAGAGCCAGACCAAGCGAATCTTCTTCCGCATCCCGACGGCTTATTTCGCCGGAAAGACGATCCTGAGCGCCCAGTTCACCGCGTGGGAGACGTTCGCCTACGACTGCTCGGCGGACCGTGAAGTCGAACTCTGGCGGACCTACAGCTTCTCGTCCTCGTCCACGTGGAATTCCACGTCCGACTCCTGGCGGGAGCGCCTGGACAGCCGGTACGTCTCGTACTGCTCATCCACACCGGTCGAGTTCAACGCCAAGGCTGCGGTGGTGGAGGCGGCCGCGGGCAAATGGTCGTCCACCGCGTTCGGGCTCAAGGCCGGCTCCGAATCGACCATGGCCTATTGGAAGCGGTTCGCCGACGACGCCGCTTTGCGGGTGAACTATAATCGTGCCCCTTATCAACCGAAGATGAGCCAGCTGTCGATGAGCCCGGGCGGTGCCTGCGTGGACCCGTCGAAGCAACCATGGGTGAACAAGAAGCCCACCCTCTACGCAAAGGGGCTGACCGACGCCGACGGCGACAGGGTGTCCGCGCAGTTCTTCGTCGGCTGGGACGGTGGCAGTTGGACCTCGCCCACTATCGGCCCGAAGGCATCCGGCGGCACCAACGTCTTCAGCGTCAATCTCGGCGCATCCGGCGGGCCCGTGATACCGCAGAACGTTCAGTTGCACTGGCAGGTGCGGGTGTCGGATGGTACGGCGTGGAGCCCGTGGAGCTACTCGGGCAATGCCACCAGCTGTTATTTCAAATACGACGCCACCGTGCCCGCGGGCCCGGCGATCGCCTCCGCCGACGGGCGCTATCCCAGATCTGATCCGGTCAACGAAAACGACCTATGGCATGACGGAGTCGGGAGGTACGGCACCTTCACCCTCGACTCGGCGGCCACCGATGTGACGAGGTACTGGTACGGGATCAACGGGGACCCGATCCCGGCCAACGAGCGGGCCACGACCGGCGGGGCTCCGGTCACTATCAGCCTTATGCCCTCCCAGGCCGGTCTGTTCTTTCTCACCGCCAAGGCCTTCGACTCCGCGGGGAACGTCAGCCAGACCGAGATCTACTACTTCCGGGTAAAGGCCGGGTCGGCGCCAACGGCGGCATGGAAGTTCGATGAATCGGGTGGATCGACCACCGTGGCGGGTACGACACCCGGTATCGCGGCCGACCTCACGGGCGGGGCCACCCTGGGCGGCACGGGAGCCGTTGGCACGGCGCTGAGTCTCGACGGCGCCACTGGCTACGGTTCGACCAGCCTGCCGGTGGTGAACACCGGCCAGAGCTTCACCATCTCGGCCTGGACCCGGCTGCGCTCGGTCGGGATGTACAACGTGCTCGCCCAGGACGGCGTCCTGCAGAGTGGCTTCCAGTTGGGCGTCAACCCCACGGGCAAACTGGTGTTCAAGATGCCCGCCGCCGACGTTGCTGGTGACGGCACATGGAGCAGCGCGGTGTCGACCTCCACGGCTCAGCTGAACACGTGGACGCATCTGATCGGGGTTTACGACGGCGCAGCCAAGCAGCTGAAGCTGTATGTGAATGGGCAACCCAACTCCGTCGCCAGCAACGTTACCGCCTGGAATGCGGGCGGTGGATTGCAGATCGGCCGCAGTCTTTTCGACGGCGCCTATCACAACTATTGGCCAGGCGATGTCGATGACATCAAGGTCTTCGGCCGGGCCATCTCCGACACGGATGCTCAAGCCCTGGCCGCGAACAGGAACCCCAGCGGTACGGCGGCGATGGCGCACTGGACGCTCGACGAGTCCGCGGGCGAGCGCCGGGTCTACGGCGACCCGAACGACGTGTCCGCGTCGGTACGCGGCGGCGTCACCCTCGGCGTACCAGGTCAGGACGGTTCGGCGATGCGCTTGGACGGGACGACGGGTTACGCGCAGACCGCGTCGCCGGTCGTGAACGCGAGCCAGAGCTTCACGGTGTCGGCCTGGGTGCGCATGAACAACAAGACCGCCTGGGGCTGGCAGACCTTGGTCAGCCAGGACGGCCCCACCAACAGCGCGTTCTTCCTGCAGTACTCCCAGGCGGACGACCGTTGGTCGATGTCGGCGGGCGGCGTTCGCGCGCTGTCGGCCAAGCCGCCGGCGCTGGGTGAATGGGCGCATGTGGTCGGGGTTTACGATACGGCGACAAAACAGGTACAGCTCTATGTCAACGGCGTCCTGCAGGGCGTCAAGGCGATCTCCGTGCCCTGGGCAAAGGAAAACGGGTCCATGGCGATCGGACGGGCCAAGGCAAACGGCGCCAATGTCGACTTCTTCGCCGGTGACATCGACGATGTGCGGGTATTCGACCGTGTGGTTTCCGCGACCGAGGTCAGCGACCTGTTCCTCCAGCACCCCGTGGTCGCGGGGCGCTGGAAGCTGAACACCGACGGCGCCGACGACTCGGGGCTGGGCCACCTGGTGGCGTTCGGGGGAGACGCGCATGTCGACGGGGCCGCGGGGTTGTTCGGATCGCCGCCGGGCGCGCTGGTGCTGGACGGAGCCGGGGACTACGCGGCCACGACCGGCCCCGTGGTGTCCACGAACGAAAGCTTCACGGTGGCCGGATGGGTGATCACGGCCGGTCGGCCCACCGCCAACACTGCCGTGTTCAGCCAGGCGGGCTCGGTCAACAGCGGCTTCACGCTGCGATATTCGCCGAGCGCCGTTGGCGGCCTCGGCGGATACGAGATCGAGATGCCGACGGCGGACACCTCCGGGGCGAGCACGCAGAAGGCGGATCACTCAAGCTTCCAGTCGGCCCTGGAATGGGATCACATCGCGATCGTCTACGACGCGTTCCAGGATGAGATGCGGCTCTACGTCAATGGGCAACTGGAGCAGGTCGAAGACGGCAGCCGGGAGTCCTACCGGTTGAACACGGTCGGCTTCAACGCGACAGGCGGCCTCCAACTGGGCCGTTCCAAGACGAACGGTGTCTGGGGCGAGTACTGGCCCGGTGCGCTCGACGACGTATGGGCCTTCTCCGGCGCACTGAACGAAGAGCAGATCCAGGGCCTCACCGGTACGGGCGAGGAACTGCCCACCAGACCGTCCTGACAGGACGGCGCAGCCCCGGGGGTTCGCTCCCATCCTGATTTCTCGTCAACTTCTGCCCGCGAGGCGGGTGTCAAATGCGGTGGAGGAACAAATGACGTCCCAGGGTGGCAGCCGCGGTCGCGTCGCGTACGCGGCACGAGGTCAGTCAGGTCGTGGATTACTGTGGGTCGCGAATTTCCTGGCCTTTATATTGCTGGGGCCGATGGTGGTGCCAGCGTCCGCTCAGACCGATCCGGGCGCCGATCGGCCAACGGTGCACGACACCGAGCATCCGGTAAAAGGGCGTGACCTTAAGACCCGGCCCCGCAAGACCGACTCCGACGCACGGAGTGGGGACGTGCCGGACGAGGCGGCATGGCCTGGATCTGGCTCCGCGCAGGTGGCCGTCCCCACCGCCCGCGGCACCATGGGGCATGCCGATGGTCTGCCGGTATGGGTGGGCGCCCCGGCGGGCCAACGCCCCGGACCGGCGCAGGACCAGACCCCCGGCGAGGTGCGAGTGGAGCTGCTGGATCAGGCGGCGGCCAAGCGCGCGGACGTGGACGGCTTGGTGTTGTCCGTGACCCGCGCGGACGGAAGCGCGGCGCCGGGCCGGGTCGGGGTGCGACTCGACTACTCGAGGTTCGCGCAGGCGTACGGCGGTTCGTACGGCTCTCGGCTGCACCTGGAACAACTGCCCTCCTGCGCGCTCACCACGCCCGAACGTGGCGAATGCCGGGTGGCCACGCCGGTCGCGGCCGTCAACGACTCCCATGCCCAGACGCTTACGGCCGACATCGATGCCACAGCCGCGAGCGCGACCGTGCTGGCGGCGACCGCGGCGCCGTCGGGAACGTCGGGGGACTACCGGGCGACGTCGCTGTCCCCGTCGGCGACGTGGAAGTCCGGCACCAGCACGGGCGACTTCTCCTGGTCCTATCCGATCGAGGTGCCGCCGGTGCCGGGCGGGCTGACGCCGCAAGTGGCCGTGTCGTACTCGTCGAGCAGCGTCGACGGGCGTACCTCCAACGGCAACGGCCAGCCGTCGTGGGTCGGCGAGGGCTTCGATCTGTGGCCTGGCTTCATCGAACGCAGTTACAAAGGGTGCGCCGACGACGGGGCGCCGCAGAATCACGGCATCGACCCGGGTGACCTGTGCTGGGCGTATGACAACGCCACCATCACCTGGAACGGCAAGGGCGGACAGTTGATCCCGGCCGGGGGCAACACATGGCGGCTCGAGGACGACGATGGCACCAAGATCGAGAAGCTTACCGGTGCCGCCAACGGCGACCCCGACGGGGAGTACTGGAAGGTGACCACGGTCGACGGCACGCAGTACTTCTTCGGCCAGAACAGGGTGTCGGGCAAGCCGGAGACCAAGTCGACCTGGACGGTGCCGGTGTTCGGCAACAACTCCGGTGAGCCCTGTTACAAATCGAGCGGGTTCGCCGACTCCTGGTGTCGGCAGGCCTGGCGGTGGAACCTTGACTACGTCGTGGATCCGCACAGCAATGCGATCGTCTACTACTACACCCCGGAGACCAACAAATACGCACGTGACGTCGGGCCCGACAGCGATACCTCCTACGAGCGCGGCGGCACCCTCGATCACATCGAATACGGGCTGCGGTCGGACAACCTGCTCGCCAAGGCCCCGGCAAGGGTCGACTTCGGGGTGTCGGAGCGGTGCATCCGCGGCACCACCTCCGATTGCGAAGCGGCCAAGATCGGTGACCACCCCGACTACTGGCAGGACGTCCCGTGGGACCAGAACTGCACCTCCGGGTGCACTCTGGCCGGCGTCATCTCCCCGACATTCTGGACGCGTAGGCGGCTGACCTCGGTAACCACCCAGATCCTGAACAGCGACGGCAGCACGTACCGGGACGTGGAGTCGTGGGCGATGGGCCACGACTGGGGCCTTGCCGACATCGACCGGGATCTGCGACTGATCTCGATCAAGCATACCGGTGATCCGAAAGGCCAGGCGCCGGTGAACCTCCCTCCGGTGACCTTCACCTATGTGGCACTCGCCAACCGGGTGGACAAGTTGTATGACGACATTCCCCCCTTCATCCGATACCGGCTGGGCTCGGTGAACGACGAGTACGGCGGGATCATCGACATCAACTATTCGGCCGAGGACTGCAAGCCAGGGGACCTGCCAACACCGGAGACGAACACGCGTCGCTGCTACCCGGTGTATTGGCAGCCGGCCGGGCACGACGCGCCGATCCGGGACTGGTTCCACAAGTACGTTGCCACTCAAGTGATCCTCACCGACCGGACCGGCGGGGCACCGGACCAGGTCACCAATTACGACTACCAGGGCGGGGCTGCCTGGCATTTCGACGACGACGACGGCCTGACCAAGGAGAAGAACAAGACCTGGTCGCAATGGCGCGGCTACGGCAAGGTCGTGGTGACCTCCGGCGGCTGGAACGACATGCGTTCGCAGACCGATAATTTCTACTTCCGAGGCATGGACGGCGACCGGCTCAACACCTCGGGCGGAACCAAGAAGGTGACGATCTCCGATGGGGAGGGCGGCCCGTACCCTGATCACGACTCGCTCCAGGGCATCGAGGTTCGCACCGTGAACTACGACCGGCCGGGTGGCTCGGTGGTCGACAAGACCGTCAATTCGCCGTGGCACCAGCAAACCGCCTCGATCACGCGCCCGTGGGGCACGCTGACGGCGAACCTATCGGAGGTGCAAACGTCGCGATCGCTGGCCGCGTTGAGCGGCGGTGGGTGGCGCGAGACCAAGCAGACCACCGAACACGACACCACGACCGGGCTGCCCACGCAGGTGAACGATCTCGGCGATATCTCCACCGCCGCCGACGATCGATGCACCATCACGTCGTATGCGCGCAATACCGGTGCGTGGCTGATGAACTACCCCAGCGAGAAGCGCACGATCGCGTTGTCGTGCGACAAGACTCCCGCCGACCTGTCCGCCCAGCTCATCTCCGACACCCGGACGTACTACGACGGCGGCGCGTTCGGCGCGGCGCCCGTCAAGGGTGATGTCACCAGGACCGATGAGGCGGCGTCGGCGTCCGGGACGACGGTGTCGTACCTCAGACAGAGCCAGAACACCTACGATGCCTACGGCCGCGTGCTGACCTCGACCGACGCCGGTCGCAACACCACGACCACCGCCTACACCGACACATCCGGGTTGAACACGGGCGTGAAGGTGACCTTACCGCAGGTGCCGGTCAACGGGACGCCTACGTCGCTGACGACGTCACAGGTGCTCGACCCGGCGTACGGGGTTGCGACGGCCAAGACCGATGAGGGAGACAAGGTCACCCACCTGGCGTATGACGGCCTCGGGCGGCTGACGAAGGTGTGGCTGCCCAACCGTACGATCAGCCAGACCCCGAACGAGGAGTACGTCTACGGCATTGCCGATAGCCGACCAGTCGCGGTCGCCACCAAGACGCTGACCGCCGCGGGCGGGCAGAGCACGTCGTATGAGTTGTTCGATGGGCTGTTGCGGTCCCGGCAGACGCAGGCGGAAGGACCGGGCGGCGGTCGGCTCATCACCGATACCTTCTATGACCCGCAGGGCAAGGTGTCCCGCACTTACGACGTGTATTACGCCGGCGGGGCTCCGTCGACCGCGCTGTTCGGTGTCGACAAGCCGGGTGATGTGGAGACGCAGTACGCCTACGCCTACGACGGGCTCGGCCGTGTCACGAACGAGCGGCTGCTGGTCGGCAGCGGTGACTCCACCGAGAAGTGGCGGACGACCACGACCTATGGCGGGGACCGCGTCAACGTCGATCCCCCTGCGGGCAACACTCCGACGACCACCATCACCGACGCGCGTGGGCAGACAGTCGAGTTGCGCCAGTACAAGAGTGACGGGCCGACGGGTGCATATGACTCCACCACCTACGCCTACACTCCCGCCGGGCAGCTGAAGACGGTCGTCGGTCCCGGTGGTAACACGTGGAGTTACGGCTACGATCTGCGTGGCCGCAAGATTCGAAGCTCCGACCCGGACGTCGGCGTCACCAAGATCGACTACGATGATCTTGATCAAGTCGTTTCGACCGAGGACGCACGAAACAAGAAGCTAGTCTTCACCTACGACGCGCTCGGCCGCAAAACCGTCGAGTTCGACACCTCCACCTCGGGCCCGAAGCTGGCCGAGTGGACCTATGACACCGCCCGCAAGGGTCAACCGGCCACCGAGACGCGTTTGTCGAGCGACGGGGCGTACACCGTCAGCTACAGCTTGTACGACGATCTCAACCGGCCGAATCGCACCACCTATACCATCCCATCGGTGACCGGCGAGGAGGACCTGGCTGGCAGCTACGTCTTCGGTGCCGCCTACAACCTCGACGACACCGTCCGAACCATCAATTACCCCTCGGGTGGCGGGCTGAACGCCGAGACGGTTGGCATCACCTACGACGGCGAGGATCTCCAGCGTCCGCTGAAACTCTCCAGTGCGCTGTCCACGTATGTCACCGACACCGACTACTCACTCACCGGCAAACCGCTGCAGTACGACTTGTCGACGGGCGGCAAGGCCACATACCTGCACTACGGCTATGAACAAGGGACGCAGCGGCTGGCGGAGTTCCGCGTGGACCATCAGGATGTCGCCGGCGTGGACATGGACGCGGTCTACTCCTACGACGACGCGGGCAACGTCGCCCAGATCAAGGACACTTCCCGTGATGGTGTGGACAATCAGTGCTTCCGCTACGACTATCTGCGCCGACTCACCGAGGCGTGGGCTCAGCCGACAGCCACCTGTGCCGCTGACCCGACGCACGCACTCGGCGGGCCGGCGCCGTACTGGCAGTCCTTCCGCTATGACGCAGCCGGCAGCCGCTTGACAGACAACCAGCACAACCTCGACGGCACCGTGTCGGCCTCCCGCACCTATACCTACGGGGCCGCACACCGGCTGATCGGCGTCACCCAGACCGGTGCCGGCGCGCACACCGAGAATTATGGCTACGACGCGGCCGGCAACAGCACCGGCCGCCAGACCGGCTCCACGACACAGACCCTGGCCTGGGACGTCGAGGGCAATCTGGCCAGGGTCAGCGACAGCAAATCCGGCGACACGTCATTCGATTACGACGTCGACGGCGACCGGTTGCTACGCCGGGACGCGACCGGTACGACGCTGTACCTGGACGACATGGAACTGCGACTGGACAGGGCCACAGGCGCGGTCACCGGCACGCGATACTACGAATTCAACGGTCAGGCCGTGGCGATGCGTACCCCCTCTCGGGTGCAATTCCTCGCTGCCGACTACCACGGCACCGCCGAGGAAGCCGTCGACGCTAACACCCAAGTGGCGGTCCGGCGCCGGCTCACCCCCTTCGGACAGGCCCGCGGCAGCGTCAATGGCACCTGGCCCGATGACAAGGGCTTCGTCGGCGGCACGGCCGACCCGACCACCGGTCTCACGCACCTGGGCGCCCGCGAATACGACCCCGCCACCGGCCGGTTCATCTCGGCCGACCCGCTGATCGATCCCGACGATCCGCAGCAGCTCAACGCCTACGCCTACGCCAACAACAACCCTGTCACGCTCAGCGACCCCGACGGGGAAATGCCGGTCGGAGACTCCGTCTACGACACCTGGAACCGCAACGATTACAAATCAAGGGGCACCGGTTTCCGGCCCGGAAGCCCATCGATCTACAACTACCGCCCCGACACGACCGACAACCCCTGTCACGGATTCGGCACCTGCTATAAGAGCCGCCACATCGACACCACCAAGCACTACCGCTACGTCCCTCCGCCGCGGCCCAAGCCCAAGCCGTGCACCTCGTGGTGGTGCAAGGCCAAGCGTCGCATCCACGCTATCGGAACCGGACTCGACGTACTGAGCACGGTTGCCGGTTTCTGCCCACTCGCACAATGCCAAGCAATATCTGTAACCGCGGGTCTATTGGCCGCCGGCGCATTCGCGGCATCTGGTGATCGCGCGGGTATGAAGCGCGAGCTCGAGGTGCAAGCAACATCCGTTCTACTTGGCGGAGTCGGTCGAGTTGCTAAGCTGGGGAAAGGGACTCGTCTTGCGAGTCGAATCTGGAATAAGGGTGCGAAGGCATATAATGCGCTAGGTAAATTTAGAGTCTTTAAAGGCGCTACAGGCATTCTATGGGACATGGGCGGTGCTCTCCCGCGCAGTCTCGCAGCGACTGTCTGGCATGGTTTTACTATTACGAGGCCATTCACAGCTCCCTCCTCGTCATGAGAGCGAGCGGCAGTCGTGACAGGCATCAGATCTAGGGTGTAATGCACGGGTGCGGCTGAGGAAGGTGTCTACCTCGGCCGCACCCGGCGGTCTGGATGATCAGGCGGTCGCTGAGCCTGGCCCACGTCCTCTAGGATCTCGGCGGGTCATGCTAGGCCCGTTCTTCGCGTGTAGGTGAATGCTGCGCTGGCTACGCCAGTGGATCATGTGGAGAGCCAGCGTGGCCGGGTGGGATCGATGTTAACGAGTTGGTGCGCGGTAGCGGGGAGGGGTTGCAGGCGGTTGTGGGTTCTGGCTCTGGACTGGAGATCGAGATCGTGACGGCTCTTGGTGACCGGGCCATGTCCGATGCGAGGATGGGGGCATGATCAGTTTCGCTTCATACGACAGGACCGTGCTCGTCTGCCATGAGAGGGGAGAAGGGCCGACACTGGTCTGCTTGCCGGGCGGGCCGGGACGGTCCTCAGGGTATTTGGGGGATCTCGGCGGCCTGGCGGCCCAGCGTCGGCTCATCTTGCTGGACAATCGAGGGACAGGCGAATCCGAGGCGCCAGTAAATCCGGCCACGTATGCGATGGACCGGATGGTGGCGGATGTCGAGGCACTGCGTGTGCATCTGGGGTTCGAGCAGATGGACTTGCTCGGGCATTCGGCGGCTGGAGGGCTGGCGTTGCTGTATGCGGCCCGGTATCCCGAGCGGATAGGGCACCTGGTACTGGTCACGCCAAGCGTGCAGCCGGTGGGGATCGAGATGACCGAGCAGTGGTACGCCCAGATCGAGAGCCGAGCTGATGAGCGTTGGTATGGGAGCAGGCTGCCAGACCTCAAGGCGTGGGACGCGGGCGACGAGAGCCGGCGCCTGCGGGCGCAACCGTTCTTCTACAGTCCTTGGAACGAAACAGCCGAAGCACACGCCACACAGTTTGCCGAACGCTCGATAGAGGCGGCCGAGCGTTTCTACACCAGCATGCCCGCGCCCGAGGAGACCCGCGCGAGCCTGGCGAAGGTCACCGCGCCGGTCTTGGTGATCGCGGGAGAGCAGGACCCGGGGCCTCTGCCCGCGCACGCGGCCGAGCTTGCCGGGATCTTCCCAGGCGGGACCAGCATCGTGCTGCCTGGAGCTCACTATCCCTGGGTCACCGCTCCGAACGCCTTTGCCGAGGCGGTCGGGAGATTCCTGGAGACCTCGCTGCCCAACAGCGCCTGAAAGTGTCGTAGGTGGGCGGCAGGATGCATGATTTGTGACGATCATCAACCGTGCCGCCCTGTCCCATCCCGTATTGACCGGGATCTCCAGGGAACATCTGGGTGGGTTGATCGGAACTCGCTGATCCGTGGTTGGCTCGGCAGGAGTCGGCGCTGCGGGAGCGGCGTGGTGGCCGGGACCGGTTGCGCGCTGAGGGCGCCGGGCCCAATCACCGGTTGCCGTTCGTGGACCGGGTCATCGCGACGCTGGTCATCATGCGTTCCAGCTTCCGCACGCCGCCCTGGCCGTCCTGTGCGGTGTGGACCGCTCGACCGTCACCCGCTCTGTCCATGAGATCCGGCCATTGCTCGAGCAGCGAGGGTTCGCGGTGCCTGGCCGCCCGGGCGTCCGGTTGCACACGCTGGCGGACGTGTTCGCCTACGCCGAGGGCGTGGAGTTGCGTATCGATGGCACCGAGGTCCAGGTGAGGCGGCCGGCGGCGCACAAGCCGGGACGGCGGGCGTTCGTGTCGGGGAAGAAGAAGCAGAACACCTGCAAGTCCACCGTCATCAGCGACGACGCTGGTCGGCTGCTGTGGCAGGGCGCCTTCCGGCCCGGCCGGATGCACGATGTCACCGCACTGCGTACCGAATACCGAAGGGATCGAGCACCTTCTGTGGCTTCATCCCGATGTAAAGGCCAAGGTTGACTCCAGCTACCAGGGGCTGGCCCGCGACTTCCCCGACCAGGTCACCGCCCCGCCTAAGAAGCCCGGCAAGGATGCAGCACCCGAGGAGATCACGGCGTGGGAGGCTGCGCGCAAGGTCCAGTCCTCACAGCGGATCTGTGTCGAACACGCCATCGCCGAACCCAAGCAGTGGAGAACCCAGCAGCGCTGGATTGGCCGCCGCGAGAACTACGCCCCCACCGCCCGCGCCGTCGCCGGGCTCGTCTCCGACCGCTGCGCCATGCGGTAAAGATAACCAGCCGGGCCGTCCAGGCAAGCACGCCCGCGGGTAGGACAGTCGGCCTCGGCTGGTGGCCGGGTCGATGTCGGCCATGGCGCGGGCACGCCGACCTCCCGAGGGTGAGCGGCGGTCTGCCAGGAAGAGCGGACCGCTGGTGCGGCCCGCCAGGAGCCGGAGCAGCAGGCGGGCGGTAGCGGTGGCCCAGTACAGGTATTCGACCGTGCCGCCCTTGCTGGTGGTGCGGGCGCGACGGAACTCTAGGTCCAGATCCTCGATGTCGAGGGTGAGGACCTCGCTGGCGTGGGCGGCGGTGTCGTACAGCATCCGCCGCAACGTGCGCTCACGCAGTCCATTGCGATCGTCGCGGAAGAGTTTGTCCAGGCGTGCGGCCGGGCTGGCCCGATCATCGCGTCGACTGGTCTTGCGGCGTTCCAGGAGTTGAGCGGGGTCGGGCTCCAGCCAGCGCTGACGCCGGGCGTGCGCAGTGAAGGAGCGCAAGGCGGCCAGGTGCTTGTTCCAGGTGGCCAGTGCGGCGTGCTGCCAGCGGGCCATCACCAGGGCCAGCAGATCCGAGGTCAACTCCCCTACCGAGGTCGCGGGTCGGCCGACTGCAGCAGGCGGGTGAGGGTATCGCGGTAGGTGGCGTACGTCGTCGCGGTGGCGGCGTGGCGATCCAGAAAGAGCTCGACGGCCGCGGCGAGCGGCAGGCCGTGGATGCCGCCCGAGTCGGGCTGCCGAAGCGGACTCACCGACATTCGCCTGCCTCTTTCGCCACTGTGACACAGAACATTAGGTGTCGCCGTCGTCTCGACAGGGGAACGCCGCAGCTCACTCCCCAGACCTGCCCGCTTCTATGACATAGAACACATCACTATCACGTGCATGAGGACTCGCACAGAGAGGCTCCGAGCGCTATCTGAGATCATCTTCCATTGCGCCGCGCCTGGCAGTCACACCGCCGAAGGCGGTGGGGTCGAAGTATTCGGTGAGCCGGTGTAGCGCGCCGTCGTCATTGAACTCGAACAAGCCGATGAGGTCGTTGTCGTAGGTCCCGCCGTCGGCGAGGTCGGCGTGCGTGTGCCAGCGGGCCAGTACCCGGTTCGGGTCGTGCAGGGCGTCAACCTGCAGGTCGAGGATGGCGAGCTTGGCGTAACCGGCGAACAGGCCACGATAGATCTCATCCAGGCTGGAGCGTCCGGCAACCAGCTTGGGAAAGCCGGTGGGGGCGTACGGGATGGCCTGCTCCCCGTCCTCGGCCCACAGGCTGATCCAGGTGTCGAGGTCTTGCTCCTGTTGCAGCCGGAAGTACGTGTGCACGGCGGAGACGTTGCGGGAGCGGACGTCCTGGGTCGGATTCATGAAGATCTCCTTGTTGCCGGTCTCGAAGATCTGCCGATACTCACGGGCGCTGATCTTCCATCCGCCAGCGGTGCGGACCAGGTGGTCGTCGTAGAAGCCGTAGGTGGTGTAGGCGTTGTCGCCGGTGGTCACGCCGACAGCAATGTGCAGGGCCTGGACGTGGGAACGGCAGCGGGCACGATCGCCATCGAGGGTGACGGCGTGGTTGGTGACGGCGTGGAAAGTAGCTGAGAAACCATCCCAGATGTGCCGCCAGCCGTCGATCACGTCATCGGCCGCCACCATGTCGGCGAGATGGCCGGAGTCGTGATCCAGTGCGACGGTGTCGGTGAAGGCGGCCCGGCACGCCGCCCAGTCGCGGTGGTCGGCGGCGGTGGCGACTTGATCGACCACCGCGATAATGGCGCGTTCCTCCGCAGCGGGATCGCTCACGGCAGACCGGAGATGCCGCCCAGCCCATCCCGCGTCGGTACCCGCATCTCTGATCGCCGACGCCGGGTTCGTGCTGTCGTTCATGCTGATCTCTCCCTGAATCACGACTTGTTCAGGTGCGAGATCAGCTTGCCGCCGCAGGCGCCGCGGAAGCTTGTACGTGCCCGGTAGGCGGGCTTGAACGTTTCCGTGCTCACCGTCCACGCAGCGCGCTGGGGGTCATGTTGAGGACCCGACGCAGCGTACGGGTCAGGTGCGCATGATCGGCAAAGCCCGTCGCCGCGGCGATTTCGCTCACCGGCTGGTCGGTGCCCAACAGCAACCTGCGTGCCTCCTCCACGCGCAGGCGTGTCAAGTGGCGGTGCGGGGTTTGGCCCATGCTCTGGCGAAAACAGCGAGCGAAATGGTCAGGGCTGTAACCGACGGTCGAGGCCAACTCGGCCACCGACACCCCCTCCGTCAGCCGCGCCCGCATCAGCTCCGTGACTGTCTTGATCTGGCGAGGACTCAGCGGCCCGGACGGCTCCCGGACCACCTGCACGGGTGAGAAGTCGCCGCGTAGCAGCGTCGCCACCCCCAGCGCCAGGGTGTCCAGGAGCGGCCGTCCATGCCGTCCTGCTTGCCCTGCCTCGGCCGAGACCGCGCTCATCAACGCGGTCAGTTGCGGGTTCATCTCCCCCAAGGCCCCGCGCAGCCTGGCACCGTCCTGGCCGGTCAGGCGGGACAGCTGCGCGGGTGCCATGGTGAGGTTCAGGAAATGGGAGTGCGCCCGGATCCGGTGAGTGATTGGCTCGCCCGCCGGGTTCACCCAGACCGAGCCCGGCGGCATGACGACCGTACGGGTGCGGCCGCCCTCCACCCGCTCGAACATCAGCGGCTGGGTGTCCAGGTTCAACGCGATCATGTGATCCTCGACGACCAGATCGCGCACGTCCCAGCCCGGCATCCGCCCGCCCTCGACCGCGATCCCATCCCAATCCAGCCCGCTACTGGTCACCTCCAGCACCGCCTCAGCGTGCGCCGGGACCTGCTCCCGATCCGCAGCCCGCCGGAACGCGATCGCGCTGCGGGGCGACAACGGGGCTTGAGCACCCACATCGGACGACATGAGTCAATACTGCCAAAGATGGCGCAGCCCTTCTCTCCCGTCTCCTACTGACGTCGACGGTCGAGGTATTGAAGACACCCCTTGTTGCGCGACGTTCGTCGTGTCCATGAGTGCGTCGTTGACGAGGAGGTTGGGGGACGTGCGAAGGCCCCGCCCGGTCGGTGAGGGGCGAGGCCTTGAGGGACACGCTGTCGCGGTGGTGCTCACTCTGTAGAGATCACCTCGGTGACTGCGGAGCGGGCGGCGCTTTCGTCGACGATGGCCTTGCCCGCGGCGAAGGAGGCGAGCAGGGCTTGGATGGCCAGGTTGTTGACGGTGCGGGGTTTGCCGCGGGCCGACTCGTGGATGAGTGCGATGGCGTCGTCCGAAAAGAGCGGATCTTGACGGCCTGCGAGCTGTAGGTGGTGGCGGATGTAGCTGCTGGTCTCCTCCGTTGTCATGCCGGCCATCGGGTATCTCACTGAGATCCGCTGGTCGAGCGCTGCGAGAACACCCAGCTTGATCATGCGGCGGAGGGTGGGCTGGCCGAGCAGGAGCAGCGCGAAGGGCTGGCGGCTGTCGAGCTCGTGGTTGGTCATTTATCCCGATCCCGGGATAAATGACCTTATGCCGGGACCGCGATTATGCCGGGGACCCGCATGAACTGCCCGGTTCCACAAGAGTCTCGCGGGCCAACTGCCTCGGCATAATTCCGACGGTTCCCATGAGTGATTTGACGGGCACAGTGAGTGACTCTCGTGACGGCAGTGCCCGGAAGGGCGCCGAAGGAGAGGAGCTGTTGTGGTTGCTCGTGGTCCTTCTCAAGTCAAAGTTGCCGGGCCGCTGACCTCGCATGCCGACGGGTTCCGGGAGGCGCTGGCCGCCCAGGGGTTCTCGCCGTGGTCCCAGATGTTCTACCTGCACCTGCTCGCGGACGTCAGCAGATGGCTCGATCAGCACGGACTGCACACCTCCGGCCTGACGGACGCAAACGCGTCAGCCTTCCTGAAGGACCGACGGTCCAGGGGCCGGGCACGATTCCGCAGCATGCGGAGCCTTGCCACCCTCCTGGTCTTCCTCCGCGGCGCTGGAGTCGCCCCGCCTCCGACGGTGACAGGGCCAGACGACCAAGCCGGGATCTTGGTAGCCGAGTTCGCCGGTTACCTCGCTGACGAGCGCGGCCTGCGGCCACAGACCGTGGCGCTTTATGCCGCGGCAGCGCGGCGGTTCCTGGACTCGATGCCCGCAGGCAACGACATCCTGGCCGGGCTGACGGCGGATACCGTCCGGTCGTTCGTGATCGCAGAGAGCAGACGGCGCGGGACCGGGTCGTTGAAGAACATGGTGACCGCGATCCGCTCGCTATTGCGGTTCCTGCACCTGCGGGGCCGCATCCCCGACCCGATGGACGGGGCCGCTCCCGCGGCGGCGGGCTGGCACCGGCCACCGCTGACCCGCCGGATCCATCCCGACGACGTGGCCGCGATCCTCGCCTCCTGCGACCGCAGCACGCACCCTGGCCGTCGCGATTACGCCATCCTCATGCTCCTTTCCCGGCTCGGACTGCGGGCCGGGGAAGCCGCCGCGGCCCGCATCGGCGATATCGACTGGCGGGCCGGGGAGATCCTGGTCCGCGGCAAGGGCGGACACGACGAGCGGCTCCCGCTGCCACCCGACGTCGGCGCGGCGATCGCGGACTACTGCCGCCACGCCCGCCGGACGGACGCTGCCAGCGAGATGCTGTTCCTGCACGCCCGTGCCCCATACGGGCCGATCACCTCATCAACGGTCGGCTATATCGTGGAACGCGCCTGTCTGCGGGCCGGGCTGGAGCCGGCCAGCGCGCACCAGCTGCGGCACGCCGCCGCGACCGCGATGCGGCGGGCCGGGGCTCCGCTATCGGAGATCAGCCAGCTGCTGCGCCACCAGCATGAAGGCACGACATCCCGTTACGGCACCATCGACCCCGAAGAACTCGGCCCCGTGACGGCCCCCTGGCCGCAGGCAGCGTCATGACCGGACTCCGCGGCCAGGTCCGCGACTATCTCGCCCTGCGACGGGCGATGGGCTTCAAGATGGAGAAGTACGGGCTGCTGCTGAACGGCCTCGCCGACTACCTGGCCGACGCGGGGCTGGCGACGGTGACGACGGCAGCGGCCGTCGAGTGGGCGATGCTGCCGCAGGACGCCCATCCGCACCGGTGGAAAGCGCGGCTGGACGCGGCCCGCGGGTTCGCCCGCTACCTCGCCGCGTCCGATCCTGCGGCCGAGATTCCGCCGGCCGGATTGCTGGATGCCCGCCGGAACCGGCACGAACCCTACATCTTCACCCGCGAGGAGATCAGTACGCTGCTCGCGGCGGCCGGGCAGCACCGCTGGCACCTGCCCGCCGTCACCTATCCCGCCCTGTTCGGGCTGATCGCCTCCACCGGCATGCGGCTCAGCGAGGCAACCCGGCTGGATGACGCCGACGTCGACCTGGACGACGCGGTGATCACGATCCGCGACTCCAAGTTCGGCAAGTCCCGGCGCATCCCGGTCGATGTGACCGTCGTCGCCGCGCTGCGGGACTACCGGGAACGGCGCCGGGCACTGCGCCCGGTGCCGGCAGCGCCGGCGTTGTTCATCTCCGCCTACGGGACCAGGCTGCTGGGGCACTATGCCGAGGCTGAGTTCCGCCGGATCATCGCCGTGACCGGGACCGGCGCAGGCGCCGTGAACCCTCCGAGAATTCATGACCTGAGGCACACGTTCGCTGTCCGGACGCTGGCCGGCTGGTATCGCGACGGCGGCGACGCCGCTGCCAGGATGCCGCTGCTGTCTGCCTATCTCGGGCATGTGAGCCCTGTCTCGACCTACTGGTATCTGCATGCCGTCCCCGAGCTGCTCACGCTGGCCGCGCAGCGGCTGGAGAATACCGAGGCCGAGCGATGACGGCCCTCGCCCCGACGCTGGAGGCGTTCTTCACCCAGTACCTGCAGGGCCAGCGGCAAGCCAGCCCCCGCACCATCGGCTCCTACCGCGACACCTGGCGGCTGTTGCTCGGCTACGCCCTGGAGAAGACCGGCACCGCTCCCGCCGCGATCGACATCGCCGCCCTCGACGTCGCCCTGGTCAGCGGCTTCCTCACCCACCTGGAACAGGACCGGGGCAACACCGCCCGGACCCGCAACGCGAGGCTGGCAGCGATCCGATCGTTCTTCAAGTTCGCCGCCCTACGCCACCCCGAACACGCCGGCTCCATCGCCCGGGTTCTCGCGATTCCCGCCAAGAAGCACGGCTGGCGTTCGGTCTCCTACCTCACCGCCGCCGAGACCGCGGCGCTGATCGCCGCCCCGGATACTCGAACGTGGCACGGCCGCCGCGACCACGCGCTCCTGGCCCTCGCCGCCCAGACCGGGTTGCGGGTCACCGAGCTCACCGGCCTGACCCGCAGCGACGTTCAGACCGGGACCGGGCCGAACGTCCGCTGCCATGGCAAGGGACGAAAAGACCGGATCACCCCGCTCACCGCGAACGTCGCCGCCGTGATCCGCAGTTGGCTCCGCGAGCAGCCCAGCGACCCAACCGACCCGCTCTTCCCGACCAGGACCGGACGGCATCTGTCCTCCGACGCCGTCCAGGACTTGGTCGAACGGCACGCTGCGACCGCAGCAACCGGCTGCCCATCCATTCGGGACAAGCACGTCACCCCGCACACGCTTCGTCATACCGCCGCCATGGCCCTGCTGCATGCCGGGGTCGACCCCGTCACCATCGCTCTCTGGCTCGGGCACGAGAGCCCGCGATCAACACAGCCGTATATCCACGCCGACCTCAAACTCAAGGAAAAGGCGCTGGCCCGGACCTCGTCGCCGACGACGAAGACAGGCAGATACCGGCCGCCCGACAAGCTCCTCGCGTTCCTGGAGGGCCTGTGATTATGCCGCTCTCCGGACACACGTGAACGCGGTCGCCAGGGCATTCCTGGCGACCACCGGCATAATCGCGGTCCCGGCATAAGGTCATCATCCTCAGCGCATCCAGCTGGGCGTGGTTGAGCAGGTGTGCTTCGTCCAGGATGAGGACGGGGGTGCGTCCGCGTTCGGCGTGTTCGCCGGCGAGGATGTCGGCGGCCTGGGGGATGAGGGTGGCCAGATGC
>NZ_JBICRM010000063.1:0-24874 GCF_043197025.1 Nonomuraea marmarensis | reverse complement strand
AGGCCAACCACTGCCAGTAGGCGGTCAATTACGGGACCACACGGTCACCGTCTTGTTCCGACCGGAGTCACTTCAACTACCTCGACCGCCACACATGGCTCGTCGGGCTGGGGCGAAGCCCCATTAGTGGTAGATCGAGCTCCACCTGTGACTGACGTCACGGGGTGGGGATGGGGGAAATCGTGACGACCGAAGGTACCAAGGATCGCAGCACAGCGATTCTCGATGTGAGCGGGCTGCAGTGGGCTTCAGAGCAGAACGTCGTGCGTGCCGTCCTGAGCCGCCGCCCTGGCGTCATCGAGGTGGAGGTCAACCCGGTCGGGCAGACGGCCACCGTGGTGTTCGACCCCAGGGCCACATCCTTGGCCGAACTGCGCCGATGGGTGGAGGAATGCGGCTACCACTGCGCGGGGCAGTCCGTCCCGTCGCACGTCTGCGATCCCATGGCAGAGCCTGACCCCCCGGGCCATGAGCACCCGCCTCACCACGCCGCGCAAGCCGTACAGGAGCCACCCGCCGATCACACGCACGCCGGCCACGGAGCCGGCCCGTCGCCACACGAGATGATGGGGCACGGGGGCCATGGCGCCATGTCCATGGAGGCGATGGTCGCCGACATGCGCAACCGGTTCGTCGTGGCGGCGGTGCTGTCCGTCCCGATCCTGATCTGGTCGCCGATCGGGCGTGAGGTGCTGGGCCTCGACGTGCCGGTGCCGTTCGGATTGCGCGAGGACGTCTGGGCGCTGCTGCTCAGCCTGCCGGTGATCTTCTACTCCTCGTGGATCTTCTTCGACGGGGCCGTACGCGCGCTTCGAGCCCGCACTCTGGACATGATGGTGCTGGTCGCCGTGGCGATCGGCGCGGGATGGCTGTACTCGCTGTACATCACGCTGACCGGTGGCGGCGAGGTGTTCTACGAGGCGGCCACCGTGCTGGCGGCGTTCGTGCTGCTGGGGCACTGGTTCGAGATGCGGGCCAGGGGCGGCGCCAACGACGCGATCCGCACTCTGCTCGACCTGGCCCCGCCCAAGGCGGTGGTCATCCGCGGTGGCGAGCAGGTGGAGATCCCCACCGCCGAGGTCATGGTCGGGGACCTGCTGCTGGTCCGGCCCGGCTCGAAGATCGCCGTCGACGGTGAGGTCATGGAGGGCGAGAGCGAGGTCGATGAGTCGATGGTCACCGGTGAGAGCCTGCCGGTGCACAAGGCCCCGGGATCCGGGGTCGTCGGCGCGACCATCAACAAGAACGGCACACTACGGGTACGGGCAACCAAGGTCGGCGCCGACACCGCCCTGGCACAGATCGTCAAGCTCGTCCAACAAGCTCAAAACTCCAAGGCTCCGGGGCAGCGCCTGGCCGACCGGGCGGCGTTCTGGCTGGTCTTCGTCGCGCTCATCGGCGGGGCGTTGACGCTGGCGGCGTGGCTGCTGGCAGGCGCCGCGGCAGGTACGGCGATGCTGTTCGCCATCACCGTCGTCGTGATCACCTGCCCCGACGCGCTCGGCCTGGCCACCCCCACCGCGATCATGGTCGGCACGGGTCTGGGCGCCAAACGTGGCGTGCTGTTCAAGAACGCCATGGCTCTGGAGACCTCAGCCCGCATCCAGGCCGTGGTCATGGACAAGACCGGCACCCTGACCAAGGGCGAGCCCGAGGTCACCGAGGTGATCGTCGACGGGCTGGCGAAGGCCGAGTTGCTGCGGCTGACCGCCGCCGTCGAACGGGAGTCCGAGCACCCCCTCGCCGAGGCGGTGGTCCGTTACGCCGAGGCCCACGGCTCAGGACGCCTGCAGGCGAGCGGGTTCGAGAACATCCCCGGCCACGGCGCAGCCGCTCACGTGGACGGACACCGGGTCGTGGTCGGCAACAGAAGGCTGATGGAGGCCGAAGGCATCGACCTGGGCGCCCTGGCCGCCCGGCGCGAGGAACTAGCCGCGGGCGGGCGCACCGCTGTGATCGCCGCGGTGGACGGCCGCGCGGTCGGGCTGATCGGCATCGCCGATGCCCCCCGCGATAGCTCCGCCGCCGCGGTGTCGGCACTGCACGAGAGCGGCGTCGAGGTCGTCATGCTGACCGGCGACAACGAGGCCACAGCCCGGCGCATCGCCGACCAACTCGGCATCGACACAGTGATCGCCGAGGTGCTGCCCGGCGACAAGGCCGCCAAGATCGCCGAATTGCAGCGCGGCGGGCGCAAGGTTGCGATGGTCGGCGACGGCGTCAACGACGCCCCCGCGCTCGCCCAAGCCGACCTGGGCATCGCGATCGGCGCCGGGACCGACGTCGCCATCGAGACCGCCGATGTGGTGCTCATGCGTTCCGACCCGCTCGACGTCCCGACCGCACTGGCCATCGGCCGCGGCACGCTGCGCAAGATGCGGCAGAACCTGGGCTGGGCGATCGGCTACAACGCGATCGCACTGCCGATCGCGGCCGGCGTCTTCGAGCCCGCCTTCGGCCTCGTGCTGCGCCCCGAGATCGCGGCCCTGTCGATGTCCGGATCGAGCTTCATAGTCGCGGTCAACGCACTCGCCCTCAAGGGGCTCCGCCTGCCGCCACGTGCTGTCGGACGTTGAACGTCAGCTTGCGCCAATCCACGCTGCCCGAGCCGCCGTCCCGACAGCGGTAGCCGTACCCGCCCGGGCCCCGGCAGGCTCGAACCAGTGCGTCAGGACGACGATCTGCGGCAGGTCTGTCCTCAACGGGCGTGACAGGAGGGCTACCGACCTCACCCGGTTACCCGCACGACTCCCGCGAGGTTGCGCACGTGAACGGGCACCAGCTTGACGACGTCACCCGTTCGCGGCGCTTGGATCATTTTTCCGTCCCCCCAGTAGATCGCGGCATGGGAGATGTAACCGGGATTGGTGGGGTCCAGTCGCCAGAAGATCAGATCGCCTGGGCGTATTTCGGAGAAGGGAACTTGAGGGCCGCTCGCGAACTGCTGGTGCGTCACGCGCGGCAGCCGTATGCCGGCCTGGCGGAAGGCCCACTGGATCAGGCCCGAGCAGTCGAAGGCGTCCGGCCCCTCCGCTCCCCAGGCATATGGAGCGCCCAGTTTGCCGGCCGCAGCGGCCAGCACCACGCGAATGCGGCTTGAAGGAACTGGGGGCTCGGCGGTAGGCGATTGCTCGAACGTCGGCTTGAGCACGACCACCTGCGTACCCTGCGGAAGGATCTTCCGTAGCGAGTCGCGCAGCCTGGGCAGGCCCGCTTTCGGGGCACTGATGACGAGCGCATTGTTCTGGGGCAGTCCGAGGCGACGGGCCGTGCTGCGGGACACCACGGCGTCGACGGCGTCCAACCCCATGGTGGCGTACGCGCCGATCCGGAGCTTGTGGGATCCGTGGCTCTGTACCCTGCTTCCCAGTGCGAGGCCTCCGTCGGTGCCGAGCCCGAAAGACACCGCCACCTCTCCCGCTGCCACGCTACGCCAGACGCCATCAGCCGTGGCTGTCGGCTTGGGGGTGTAGGCGCGGAATGTGGAGGGGTCCACACCAATCACTCCTACACGTTGATCACCAAGCGTAACCTGCGCCGCATCGACGACCTCCACAGACGCCACGCCCTTGAGTCGGCGGGCCCTGAGGGTGGCCGACTCCGGCAGGGGGTGAGTGGCCACGACGAGGAGGTGCGGCTCTCGCACCCGTTTCAGCACGGCTACGGGGGACGGATCAGGAGTCGGGGAAACAGCCTGTCTTCTGGCCACAGCCATAGGCGGTGGCGGCGGCTCGGTCGGCTGTCTCCATTGAATGATCACGAAAACGCTGGCCAGTAATGCCACGACTACGAGCCCTGCCAACAGAGTCGTTCTAAGTAATTCTCTACTATCGCCCATAGTCACGGCGCCCATTATGCATGGCCGTGATCATGTGGAAAGGCGACCGGATCATGCGCCGCGCGCCGGACGGCCGGTGGCCATCGCCCACGCACGCTACGAACTGCGAGACCTGTGGAACTGGACCTCAAGTGCGGAAGCAGCACCCAGCGGTCGAGTAGCCGGGGGGAATTTCACCGTCACCCATCATGGTTGTGTGACCGAGGAGCCTCTGACCGCCGGCAAAAACGCCGTGGAAGTCGTGCGGGTCGGCGATACGGTACGCCGCGCCCGCGATGCCGGTGCTGCGTTCGCAGCCTTGGTACTGACCCATCTCGAATCCGTCGGCTACCCTCATGCGCCGCGCTACCTCGGCATCGATGAACACGGACGAGACATCCTGAGCTTCATCCAGGGCACTACCACCGACCATCCCACGCAGCGAGCGCACGGCGCATATGCGGGGGGCGGTCGGATGCTCCGCGAGTTGCATGAGGTAACCGCTGGACATTTCCTGGCTGCCGACAAGGAATGCGTGATCCACGGCGATCCTGGGCCGTTCAACACCATCTTTCAACAGGGTCTGCCAGTGGCCTTCATCGATTGGTCCTCGTGTCGGCCCGGCGCCAGACTCGAAGACCTGGGCTACATGGCGTGGACCTGGTGCATCCAGTCGCAGGGCCGGGTGCCGATCACTGAACAGGCCCGGCATCTGCGTGAACTACGTGATGGCTACGGCTTCATCGAACCAGAGCAACTCCTAGACGCGATGGTGCGCAGACAGACCTGCGTCGCTGACATCGAGGCGGTGAACGTCAACGACCCCAAGCTCACGCCCGCTCGTCGCCGCCACGCCGAAGCGGCCTTCGCCTGGGCTACGGCCGATCGCGAACTCATTCACCGGCACCGGACGCTTCTGCTATCCGCACTAAAACAATCCGGCTGACGCGGTGATGTCGCGCTGGCTGGATTCGGCCCGGACATCGCCGGGCACGGGGCATAACGGCGCCGTGGGCATCATGGTGCTTACGTCCGCTGCCCATTACGACCCGGTACGGCTCAGGCGGGCCATGCCGGTTGCTACTTGAGCCGATCGAGGATCTTCCGCATCTGCGCCACCTCGGCCTCCTGGCTGGCCGCGATGCTTCGGGCCAACTGCTTGGCCTGCGGGTTGGCCCCGAGTCGCTGCTCGATGCCGGCCATCATGATCGCACTTCGGTGATGGTTGGTCATCATCTGGAGGAACTCCTTGTCGAACGCCGCACCCCTGGCCGCCCCGAGCTTGCGCATGTCCTCCTGGGACATGCCACCCGGCATCTCATGCCCCATGCCGCCGGTCGACATTGGCTTTCCCCAGGCCTTGAGCCAGCCTTGCATGGTCTCGATCTCTCGCTCCTGCTCAGACTTGATCTTCGCCGCGATCGCCTTCACCTGCTCATCGGAGGCGCGCGCCGGAGCCAATCTGGCCATCTCCACCGCCTGCCGATGATGCATGATCATCATCTGCGTGAACATCACGTCCGCGTCATTGAAGTTGCCGCTCGGCTGCGCGGTCGCCGTCGTCGCGGTCGGCGTGGCTTCGCCCAACTCGGCGGTAGTGGCCTGGTCTGCCGTCGTGCTGCCGCATGCGGCGAGGAGCAGCGCTCCCGCCACCATGAGCGTGGTTGGAGAGACCGGTTTGATGCCCATGGTTGCCGAACCCCCGATTTCTGGACCAGCCAGGGAGTATTCCTTGGCTGGCCAGCCCATATCTTCCCGAGGACGGCCGTCGCTACCGTGCATCATCGCGCCGCTGCGGAAAGAAACGGTCAGGAGCGCTTGCCATGTCGGCTGCCCGGAGAGCCGGGCAGCCGACATTCCCCTAGAGGCGGTCGAGGATCTCCCGCATCTGCGCCACCTCGGCCTGCTGGGCGGTCTCGATGGTCTTGGCCAGCGCCTTGGCCTCGGCGTTGGAGCCCTGCGACTGCTCCGTGCGCGCCATCTCGATCGCGCCGTTGTGGTGAGCGATCATCAACTCAGCGAACTGCCGGTCGAAGGCGGCTCCCTTGGCGTCCTCCAGCTTCTTCATGTCCTCCTCGGACATCATCCCAGGCATGTCATGGCCCATTCCTTGGTCCATGCCGCCGGACGGCATCGGCTTGCCCCACGCGGTGAGCCAGCCCTGCATGGTCTGGATCTCCGGATCCTGAGCGGCTTTGATCTTCGCCGCCAGTTCCTTTATCTCCTTGTCCGCAGCCCGGGTCTCGGCCAGATCGGCCATCTCGACCGCCTGCTGGTGATGCGGGATCATCATCTGCGCGAACGTCGCGTCCGCATCGTTGAACGCCGCCGCCGGCTGGGCACTCGCCGTCGTCGCGGCGGGCGCACTGCTGGACATGGCGGACATGTCGTGCCCGCCCGTTGAGCCGCTGTCCGTGCCGCCGCAACCCGCGACCAGCACGAGCATGACTCCCGTGGCGATGGAGGCAGCCGAGATTCGCTTATTCATGAACATGGTGAGTCCTTCGGTGATGGTGTACGCAGGCTCGTATCGCGGACCGGTCGCGAAGACCGTCCGCCGACATTTCGGCCTATATGCGCATCACCGAGAGCTTCGTATGGCCCGGTGTCAGGCGGCGCGGCGGCGACCTCGCCACCATGCGGGCCCGTGACACCCAGTCGGCCAGTCCCACACGCCAGCGCAGCGTCGCCACCCAGGTGGCCGCCATCAGAAGCGCGGCGATCGACGTCAGCACGGCCAGGCACATGCTGCTCGGATCGACTCCGACCACATCCCCCGCGCCGATCACAGTCTCGTTCCGGTGCTGGTCGGCGTACATCAAGGGAGACGCATGAACACCTGAGCCGTGAACGACGGCCTCACCATGGTGAGAAGCGAGATGCCCGAGCGTGTGCATGCCGACCACGCCGAGCGCGAGCAGCAAGGGCAAGAGCCAAGGGATGCCGGGCAAGAGCAACCACCGCGTTGCTCGCGCCATGGGCTCTCCCCTCTCACCTGGTAGCCCTCGTACTTATGACAGGATAGCCAGCAGTGTCCCTGCTCACGTAGATACATGCACGACTACGATAGATCGTAGTGAATTGCCGCAAGCACATACCTCATAACAACACACCGGTGCCTGTCGGTCCCGGGCGTATAGCGCTGTCGTCGCCACTCCCCGCAGAGATCGGCACCCCCCCAGATCGGTCGCGACGAGCGCCGCGATGCGGGTCATGGAGGTGGCGGTACGGCACGTCGTACCGCCACCGAGGTCAGGCTGCGCGAGGCGGGCGCCGGCTGAAGGTGTTCGCGCTGGGCTTGAGGACAGGTCGGCAGGGAGCAGCGTCGCGTAGCACGGCCACTGAACGCCGAAGAGGTGACACACGTATCTACGCATGGGTCGGCGCGTCGTCCCCTACCGCAGGTAGTACATACCGTCTGCCGACGTCAATTTGCCGCAAACAGGCCAGATAACCAGTCGACTTCTGTACTATTTCGCCCGAGATTTGGAGATTTACGAGGAGGCGTCGTAGTGGCCGTGCCGACAAGGCTTGGGCGAACAACAGTGGCCGTGGCGCTGGCCTTGGTCGCGTTAGCCTCCAACCCCGGTGCTGCCGTCGCCGAGCCGTCGCCGGCCAAGGCCAGAGCCAAACTGGTCAAGCTGAACGAGCAGGCCGACCAAGTGGTCGAGCAGTACAACCAAGCCACAGAAACCTACAAGAACGCCAAGAAGAAGTACGACGCCCTCAACACCGAACTCCAGCGCAAAGGCGCCCAAGCCGACACCCTGCGCAAGGACATCGCCACCGTAGCGGTCAACGACTACCAGCTCGGCCCGTCCACGGGCTGGAGCAGATTCATCGGCCAGGGCGACCCCGAGTCGATGCTCGCCGGCATCGCCTCCCTCGAACAGATCACACAGAACAGGGCAGCGAAAATCCGCGCCTTCGAGGCCGCCACCAAGGACCTGCGCGACCGCCGCAATGAGGCCAAGACGGTCCTGGAAGAGGCCGAGACCGCACGCGAGAAGGTACGCGACGAGAAAACGAAGGTCGACAAACTCGTCGACCAGCAGACCAAGCTCCTGCGCAGACTGGGCGCCTTCCAGACCGGCGACCCCAACAGCCCCGGCATCGAGTACACCGGCCCGGCCTCCGGCAACGCCCGCCAAGCACTCCAGTTCGCCTTCGCCCAAGTCGGCAAGCCCTACCTGTACGGCGGCACCGGACCAGGCTCCTACGACTGCTCCGGCCTCACCCAGGCCGCCTGGCGCACCGCAGGCGTCGAACTTCCCCGGACCACCTGGACCCAATGGAGCTGGGGCGCCAGCCGCCGCGTCCCCCTGGACCAGCTACAACCCGGCGACCTGCTCTTCAGCAAAGGACTCGGGCACATGGGCATGTACGCCGGCAACGGCAAGATGGTCCACGCGCCACAAACCGGAGACGTCATCAAAATCTCCGTCCTCGACGACTACTGGCGTAACCGCCTCCTCGGCGCAGTCCGCCCCTGATCACGAAGGCTTCGCCACCGTCACGAAGGTTCCGCTGCTCTGCGCCAAGGTCTCCACATTGATTAGGTCGGCGGCCTCCTCACGACCGCCGGCCCGGCTCCAGGAGCGAGTGGGCACGGCGAGGACACGCTGCGCCCGCCCAACGCCGACGGCCCCTCCCAGAGGCGAACCCGGTCACCGTGCACACTGCGCCCCCGCTAACGCCACCGAGGCACGGTTCAGGCCGCGGGCGCAGAAGTGGGCAGGCTACTCCGTGGCAGGCACGGATTCAGTACGCCCCGTACGGTCGGACCACTTTTCCTCGATGCGGCCGAACCGCCAAACTGCCAGTGCGATGACCCAGGTCAGCAGGAACAGTCCGACGATGCCGAAGCCCACGTAGTCGAGGTTCCAGGAGGCGATCCACGCCAGAGGACCGGATTCGATGCCCAATCGCTCGACGATCAGTCCGATGAGCACCACGCTACCGATGACGAGGGCGACGGTAACCGAGAGCACCGTGACCGTCAGGTTGTAGAACACCTTGCGGATCGGTTTGAGGAACGCCCAGCCATAGGCCCGGGACATGAAGACGCCGTCGGCGGTGTCGAACAGGCTCATGCCGGCGGCGAAAAGGACGGGCAGAACGAGGACGGCGTACCACGGCAGGACGAATGCCGCCGAGCCGGCGGCCAGGACGAGCAGCGCGACCTGGGTCGCGGTGTCGAAGCCGAGCCCCATGAGCAGGCCGACCGGGTAAAGGTGCCACGGTTTGCTCACCCGCCTGATCACTCTGGCGAGAAGGCGTGCCAGAAAGCCGCGGCGGTCAAGCTGACGCTCGAGCTCGGCCTCGTCGTACTCGCCCGTTCGCATCCTGCGGAAGACCTTGGCGATGCCGACGACCGCGACCAGGTTCATCAGGCCGATCAGGATCAGGAAGCCGCCGGCGACCAGAGTGCCGATCAGCACGAACAATTGCCCAACCTGCGAGTCCTCGTTCTGGACGACGCCTGCGACCGACCGGACGCCGACCGCCAGCAGCAGACTCGCGGCGAAGACGACGGAGGAGTGGCCGAGGGAGAACCAGAAGCCAGTACTGACCGCCGACTTACCTTCTCCCACAAGCTTGCGGGTCGTGTTGTCGATGGATGCGATGTGGTCCGCATCGAACGCGTGTCGCACCCCCAGAAGGTAGGCGGTCAAGCCGAGGCCGACGCTGAACACGCCCGCGCCGCCCAGCTGATAGCGGTGGGGCGCAACCGCGAACACCAGCACCCCCCACCCGAGCACGTGCAAGAGGAGGACGATTCCCGTCATGCCGCCAATAGATCGCCATTCCCGCGGTGTGAAGGCGTCGCGCAGCCCAACCTTCCGCCCAGCGCTGCCTGCCGTTGGTGCCTTGGAGACCATGTGTCCTCACTGTGGTACGCAGCGGGATAGCAGGTTCAGAGCCATCCCGCCATACATACCTTGTTGCAAGTCAAGTGCAACAAGTATCCACGATGGTAGACAATGGCGGTATCAATCACGTGACTGGGCAGGGGCCAGGAAGCTTCACATAACAATAGGTCCAGAACTCTCCCCCACCCCGCCTTGCCGTGCGGCCAGCGTCGGGGTGGCCGTTGAACATCTCGCGTACCCGATGCTGATGTCGGCGCTGGGCGTGTCCGGCGCGACGGCCGCGGGGATGGGCGGGGTCGGCACGCGCAGTAGCTTGGCCAGACGCGGCACCTGGGTGAAGCGGCCGGTGTGGTAGGTGCTGCCGCGAGCGGCAGGGTGAGCCGGGCTCGGCCTTGTAGCGGGGGCAGAGATGGCGCTCGACGTCGTCGGCGTCGCTTTGGGATGGCTCGGTGGGGCCGTCATGCCCCCAGATGCTCTCACTGTCCCTTCCGGATGAGGTTGGCGGCCGGGACAGGTTCTGACCTGCGGCACGACATCTTGGTCTGAACGGTTTCGGGCGGAGTTGTTCAGGTCTTTCTGTCGGCGAGAGGACTTATCACTCGCCATGATCAGGCGTCCTTACCTGCCCGAGCACCGCCAATCGAACTCAGGCAAGGGGTGTGACCTGCGATTTCAGGATGAAATTACCCCTCTGAGGTCTAAGGGCTGTTTCTTGGATCAGGTTCGGAGCCAGATGGCTAGGGCGGCAAGGGTGACGGTGCCGAGGAAGATGTAGGCGCACTTGTCATAGCGTGTGGCCACAGCCCGAAATTCTTCAGCACTTGATCACGAACGTGGCCACCACCGACGCCACCGTGCCCGACACGGCGATGACCGCCACCATCCACCAGCACCTGGCCCGGCGCGGCCTGCTGCCCGCCGAGCATTACCTGGATGCCGGCTACTCCTCCGCCGAACTCATCGTCGCCGCCCGCGAGCAGCACCAGACGACTGTACAGGCCTACGTCCGATACGCCGTGACCGTGGGCGAACGGCGGCTGATGACGGTGTCCATATGCTGTTGTGTGTCGTCGTTGTCGTCATGGCTGTCGTCAGACGCCTGGTGTGGCGGGTGTGGCCTGGCACCAATTTGACTCAACTCGGCAGGTACATCGCGCGCAAGCGGGCAAGTCCAGGTCTGGTGGAGACGGGGCGCAGGCTCCCCGCCGGCTGCCCCGCGCCCCGCTGGTGGGTACGAGAAGTAGTGACACCGATCAGGCCGGAATGTCATCGGTCAGTTCGCGCCGCCACGGTGTCTCAACCTACTGTCGACCGCCGTAGCCCGGGGAAACCATGATCAGTCACAAGACCGGAACACGCGAACAGGGGCTCGCCGTGCGCAACGAGCTGCTCGCCAAGGAGGAGGAACTGACCCGCCGGGGCGTACGACAGCTAGTGACCCATGCGGAAGACG
This sequence comes from Nonomuraea marmarensis, assembly GCF_043197025.1. Lineage (NCBI taxonomy): Bacteria > Bacillati > Actinomycetota > Actinomycetes > Streptosporangiales > Streptosporangiaceae > Nonomuraea > Nonomuraea marmarensis. Next base: position 13,731 of record NZ_JBICRM010000063.1, on the reverse strand, counting down.
GCGCGGGGAGAAGACGCAATGGCCGATGAGCACTACGACGCGATCGTGATAGGGACCAGCCAGGGCGGCCGGTTCCTCCCCGTCGAGCTGGCGAAGGCGGGCCAGAGGGTGGCGCTCGTCGAGCGTGACCAGCTCGGCGGCGTCTGCGTCAACACGGGGTGCACCCCGACCAAGACGATGGTCGCCAGCGCGCGCCTCGCCTCCCAGGCGCGCCGCGGCGAGGAGTACGGCGTGCGTATTGGTCCGGTATCGGTGGACCTGGCCGTGGTGCGTGAGCGCAAACGGGCCATGGTCGCCGGCGCGCGGCAGAACTACGCGAGCCGCCTGGCGCAGGACGGGCTTGACCTGATCGAAGGCGAGGCCCATTTCACGGGGCCGAAGACGGTCGAGATCGTCTTGACGGACGGCGGGACGCGACAAATCAGCGCGCCGGTGGTCGTTATCGACGCGGGTACTCGGCCCAAGCCGCTGGCGATCACTGACGCGGGCGACGTCCCCGTGCTCAATTCAACATCGATCATGGAGTTGGACGAGCTCCCAGAGCACCTGATCGTCCTCGGCGGCGGCTACATCGGGCTGGAGTTCGGGCAGATGTTCCGCCGGTTCGGCAGCGAGGTGACCATCATCCAAAGCGCCGCGCGCCTGATGATGATCGAGGACGAGGACGTCTCGGACGAGGTCGCCGCTATCTTGCGCGATGACGGGATCACGGTCCTGACTTCGTCGACGCCGGTCCGGGTTGAGCCGGCCGATGGCGGCCGCCTGCGCCTCACCGTTCGCACGCAGGACGGTGAGCGACAGTTCGAAGGCTCGCACCTGCTGTCGGCCATCGGCCGCATCCCGAATACGGAGGCACTCACCCTCGGGGCGGCCGGCATCCGTCTCAACGAGCACGGCTTCATCGAGGTCGACGAGTACCTGGAAACCAGTGTCCCCGGCGTCTACGCGATGGGGGACGTCAAGGGAGGCCCGGCCTTCACCCACCTTTCCTACGACGATTACCGCATCCTGCACGCCAACCTCATCAGGCACGAGAAGGCGAGCACGTGGGATCGGATCGTCCCGTACACGGTGTTCATCGACCCGCAGCTTGGCCGCGCCGGCATGACCGAACGCGAGGCCAAGGCGCAAGGACGCGCGATCCGGGTGGCGAAGCTCCCGATGAGCGCCGTCATTCGGGCTATCGAGACCGGCGAGACGCGCGGCTTCATGAAGGCCGTCGTCGATGCGGACAGCGGGCAGATCCTGGGCTGCGCGGTCCTCGGCAGTGAAGGCGGCGAGATCATGACCATGGTTCAGGTCGCCATGCTGGGCAAGCTCACTCACACCGCGATGGCGGACGCAATCTTCACGCACCCGCTCCTGGCGGAAGGCCTCAACACCCTCTTCGCGATGTTCGACGCCTAAGTCGGCGCGCTGTCCCGCAGCCGCCCGCTGACTTGCGCACTAATTTGGCCCAACTCGGGAAGGCTGGTGAATTGGCCTGGTACTGATGCGCGTTGCCAACAACGAGCTGCCCGATGGCACTCGAGCTTTATCTTGGGTCCTTGGCCTCTTCTCGCAGGTCAGAGCGAGATGATCTTTTCCGGCAAGTAGGGCACGTTGGCTGGCGCTCAAGGCATGTTGCATCGAAGGCGTGTCCCGGTGTTTCGGCCGAGCCCGCGATGCCGACCGGGGTCGACATCGGCGCTGGGACTGGCCTGGTCAGCTGCTGCGTGGGAAAATGGGCGATCGCCCGTCATTTTTCCGCGGCCAGGTCGCGATCCACGATCACCGCTATCTTGCCCAGTACTCCGCTGCTCGCCTTCAGCGACTGCAGTCCTGCGTTGATCTCCTCAACGGTGCTGTCGATGGTCTGGCTGACATGCGGGACCACAAGCCCCTGCGTCGCCCATTCCATCGCCAGGTCCATCCCGTGCTGGAGAAAGCCACGCGCCTCGCTGTCCAACGTGGCGGGTTCGGAGAAGTAACGCAGCAGATTGATGTTGACATGCTTGGCATTGCGCTCGGCCAGGATGGCATCCACCGGGCTATGCGTTTCGGCCAAGCGTGTCGTCTTGCCAGGGCCGACACCGAGCACGCTCCACCTGCCACCCTGCCGGACGGTCTTCGAGGTTTCGACAAAGCTCCGCTCGCTGTAGGTGGCGTCGAAGACGAGGTCAACGCCCCGGCCACTCGTCAGCTCCGCGATTTCGGCGGCGATGTCGTCGCGCTGGTAATCGAAGACGTAATGGGCGCCGGACTGCCGGGCCAGTGCGATCGACTGCGGCCTGCTGCCGCTGCTGATGACCAGTCGGGCCTGCAGGGCACGCGCCGCCATCTGCACAGCCAGATGTGCAACACCTCCCCCACCGCCTGGGATGTAGACCGTGTCACCGGCTTGGACTGCCCCATAAAGACCTGCAAAGGCGGACAGAAAGCACATAGGAAGTGCCGCCGCATCACGGAAGCTCAGAGATGGCGGCTTGCGGACGGTGAGGAATTGGCGTGCGACAGCGTAGCCGCCTCCGCTACCGCCCGTTGCGGCCCAGCCCCCGTCACCGTTCAGGTCGGCCATGGCGGCCACCGCATCGCCGACGGCTACGCCACTCACACCATGGCCCACGGTGACCACGATGCCAGCCAGGTCAAGACCGAGAACGACGGGGGGCGTCCGTCCCATGAAATTGAGGTCGGCCAGCTTGTACTCCAGTGGGTTGAGCGACGAGGCGGCGATGCGGATCAGAACCTCGTCGGCCGCTGGCTGCGGGACGGGAACACGCACCGCCTCGAGCGGCAGGCCAGCTTGGTCTCGTGTGTAACCGACGCCGAGAAACGTCTCCGGAATCGTCTGAGTCTGCTTCATGTATCCCTCGTCTGATGACATGCCCGGCCCGTGACGGCGTAGAACGTCAGGAACCGGTCGATGTAGCGAACCAGCGTTTTCGGCATACACGGGGGCTGATAGCGCGCTGCGTGCCACGAGCGTCCACACGGACGGTGACGAGCTAACCAGTCTGCCTTGTCACAGCTGTCATTTGGTCACCGCCTGTCGCCGAGCCGGAACGGCGTGACGATGCACGCGAACAACAGCACTAAGAAGTGCGGCAGGACAAGGAAGAACGCCGCGGCCGCGGACGACTCGGTCACGCCGTACCCTCTGATGCGCCAGACCACGACGGCGAGGGCCAGGGTGAGCACACCGAACACCCAGGCGTAACCCTTGATCACCGCGTCGGCCACGGCGAGAAAGCTTTCTGCGGCCTGAAGGTTGGGCCAATCCCCCTCCGCTGCGCGGGAAATGGCCAGCGCCTGAACTCCACCGACGAGACCGAGCACTGTGACGATCGGGCCGGCCGAGAACGCGGCCACGAGCAGTAGATAAGGTCACTGATGTGCGGATGCACCACATTGGCTTCGAGCAGCGCCAGGTAATAATCGGCCTCCGGATCGGCCTCCATGATCCGACGGACGATTTCGGCCAGCTCCGTCCGAGTGATGTCCGGTACCTTCGGCGGGGCAGGGCGCGCGGCGTTCGTGGCGATTTCCTCCAGATCCTGCGATTCCCAGTACGAGGCGAAGTCCGTCGGCTCGTACCTATGGCCGGTCTGCTTGTTGAACGTGGTCACGGCCTGGCGTGCCTCTGGCATCCTGCCTTCCCCTATGAGCTCGGCGATCCGGTCGATCTGGGCACCGAGCTGCTCCACGCGCTCCCTGGGTACGGGCAGGGGCAGCAGTTCCGGTCGTAATTCCATGTCCGGCATTGTGCAGCCAGCGCCTTCGTTGCGAGAAGTTTCGGTGGAGGGTCTTAGTCGAGAAGATCTCCATGTTGGTCGGGGTTTGCCCCAGCATGTACCCATGGACCCCGTGAAACCGCTGGAGCTCATCGACACCGTCGACTGGGCGTCGCTCACCCACGCCTATGGCCCAGCCAGCGACGTGCCCGACCTGCTGCAAGCCCTCATCAGCCACGACCCGCAGGTGCGCCAGGCCGCGCTGGAGGAGATCTACGGCAGTGTCCTGCACCAGGGCACCGTGTACGAGGCCTCGCTTGCCTGCGTGCCCTTCCTGCTGGCGGCGGTGGCCGACCCGAGCGTGCCGGGCCGGGCCGATCTGGTGGAACTGCTGGCCGGAATCGTCAGTGGAGACGATGACGAGGAGGGGGTCGGGGATGTGGCACGGCGGCGAGTACCCGGCGGGGACACACTCTTCCTGCGTTTGCTCGCCGATCCCGACCCGTTCGTGCGCCTCGGCCGGTCGTACGCCCATCCTGGCCGCGATCGACGGCGCGCCCGCCGGGGTGCTGGCCGTGGCCGACACGGTCAAGGACGACTCGCGTGACGCCGTGGCCGCGCTGCAGCGCATGGGCCTGCAGGTCGTGATGATCACCGGGGACAACGCGCGGACCGCCGAGGCCATCGCCCGCCAGGTCGGCATCACCCGGGTGCTGGCCGAGGTACTGCCCGAGCACAAGGCAGCCGAGATCGCCCGACTACAGGGCGAGAGGCGGCGGGTGGGCATGGTCGGCGACGGCATCAACGACGCCCCCGCCCTCGCCCAGGCCGACGTGGGCTTCGCCATCGGCACCGGCACCGACGTGGCCATCGAAGCCGCCGACGTCACGCTGATCTCTGGTGCGCTCGGCGGCGTGGTCACCGCCATCCGGCTGTCGAAGGCCGCTATGCGCAACATCCGGCAGAACCTGTTCCTGGCCTTCGTCTACAACGTGGTGGGCATCCCGATCGCGGCCGGCGTGCTGTATCCCTTCTTCGGCATCCGGCTCAGCCCGATCATCGGCGCCGCCGCGATGGCCGCCTCGTCGCTGTCGGTGGTCGGCAACGCCAACCGGCTGCGCCGCTTCGCTGCCCCGGCACTGCCGAAGGCCCCCGCCGCCCCGGCGGACCTCGGGGTCACCGTGGAGGCCGGCAAGGAACCCCACACCGTCACCGACCCGGTGTGCGGGGTGGACGTCGATCCCGCGACCGCAGCCGCCTCGGCCGAGCGTGACGGTGTGACCTACTGGTTCTGCTCGACCGGCTGCCGCGACACCTTCCTGGCCAAGGCGGGCTCCACCCAGATCCAGTAGTGACGGCTATGCTCCCACGACAACCAGGACGATCACGTCCGCGATCAGGGTGAGCGCCGCGACGGCCGCGATGATCGGGCGGCCGAGCTTGGACCTGCGGGGTTCGGCGCGCAGTCGCAGCAGGCCCTGCCGGATGAGAGTGCAGGCGGCAAGCGCGGCGATCAGCAGCGCGCCATGGAGGGCCCGGCGAGCAGGATGGCTGCCAGAAGCGCGAGCCCGATGAGCAACGCGAGCACGGACTCCGTCAACTACTGGGGCACGTGGTGTGGGCCGTGCCGCGCGGATATCCCTGATCTGATCCGCGCCGCCCGGCAGGCCGGACCGCTGGGTGTGGAGTTCGCCGGGGTCAACATCCGCCGCGGTCACCGAAAAGAGCCTACTGGCCGTGCTGCGCGGCATCGCCGCCGAATCGGAGGGATCCGCGCGTGCGACCCGGAGGGTAGATTGACCTATAGGACTTAGGTGATTCGGTTTGAGAGGCGGTGATGCGACATGATGGGCTGGATGGGCGCCTGGATGATCTTTTGGGTCGTCCTGGGCCTTGCGCTGCTTGGGCTGGCGGTGGCCGCAGTGGTGTGGCTGGTGCGTTCGCTCACCCGCGATCAGGCCCGGCCTGGGCTGCCGGCCGCGGACGCGGCGCACGAGGAGCTGCGCCGCAGGTACGCCGCCGGGGAAATCGACCGCGAGCAGTACCTGCAGGCCAAGGTGGACCTGGAGCGATGAAGGGAGGCGCGGTGCGCAGACTCGGTGACCTGGAAGCCGCGATCATGGATGTGATGTGGGCGGCCGACGGCCCCATGCCGGTGCGAGAGGTCCTGACCCGGCTGCGTGAGGAGCGTGAACTGGCCTACACCACGGTGCAGACGGTCATGGAGATCCTGTTCCGCAAGGGCTGGGTGGACCGCGAGCTGAAGCGGCGCGCCTACCTGTACTGGGCCAAGGCCAGCCGGGAGGACTACGTCGCCGGTCTCATGGCCGGGGCCCTGGACGAGAGCTCCGATCGCACCGCCGCGCTGGCGAGATTCGTCGAGCGGATGGATCAGGCGGAGGTGGCCGAGTTGCGGGCGATGCTGGACGCGGCCGAGCCCGGCGAGCCCGTCGCATGAACGTCGCGCTGATCCTGGCGGGCTACGCCGCCGTCCTGGCCGGGCTCGGCCCTCGGGCCTTGCGCCGGGCGGCGTGGATCGACAGAGCGCCACGGCTGGCCATCCTGGCCTGGCAGTCGCTGGCGGTGGCCGTGGTGGGCGCGGCCGTGCTGGCCGGGCTCATGGTGGTGGTGCCCACCAGCGCGTTCAGCGCGGATCTGGCACAGTTCCTGAACACGTGCGTGCTGATGCTGCGGGCCGCGTATGCGACCCCAGGAGGCGCGCTGGCGGCCACCGCGGGACTGGCGGCCGCTGCGGTGATCATGGTGAGGGCGGTGTACGGCGTCGGGGCGGAGCTGACCGCCGCCTGGCGCGAGCGACGCCGGCACCTGGCCGTGCTGCAGATGGTGGCCCGCCGAGACGCCGAGCTCGGCGCTTTGGTGCTGGACCACCACGCGGCCGCCGCCTACTGCCTACCCAGCCGCGGCGGCCGGATCGTGCTGACCACCTCGGCCCTGGCCGCGCTCGACGACCGGCAGCTCGCGGCGGTGCTCGCGCACGAGCAGGCGCATCTGCGCGGGCGTCATCACCTACTCGTCGCCGTCGCCCGCGGCCTGCAGCGAGCCTTCCCGGTGATCGGGCTGTTCGCGGCGGCGGCCGCGGAGATCTGCCGGTTGACCGAGCTGGCGGCCGACGACGCCGCGGTCAGGGCAACAGGTCGGCTGACCCTCGCCGAAGCGCTGCTCACCCTGGCCGATGACCAGACCACCCCTGCGCCCCCGGCGGTCGCGCTGGCCGCCTCCGGTCATCACACCGGGCGGCGAGTACGCCGGCTGCTGGCGCCCACGCCGCCGCTGACGGCGGTCGTGGCGGTCCCTGCGGGTGTCTTGGCCGTGGCGTTGATGGCAGCACCCGCGGTCGCGGCGGTTGCGCCCGCCATGGTCGCGGCCGGTCAGAATTTACTGCGTCATCCCCTGATCGAAGCCCGGTGCCAGGACGGCGAAGCCCTGCCGGTCGACCGGCCGCACGGCCAGCTCACGCCCGTACAACCGCTGAAGGAACGGCGTGGCCTGGTGGTAGCAGAACACCGACGCGCTCTGCCCGACGATGGTCGCCGTATCGATGAACAGCGGCAGCTCGGCGAGCAGGTAGTCCACGGCGAGCCGCAGCTGCGCCCGAGTGATCTCGCTATCCTTCAGGCGGCCCTCCAGCACCCACCGGGTCGCCTCGAGACAGGTTTCCTGGAAGTCGACGTCGGAGTCGAACAGGTCGGAAACGGCCCGCAGGTGTCCGCTGTACACCGGATTGCCGGACAGGGCGGCCCAGTCGAGGATGAGCGTGGTCGGCTCGGCCACTCTCAGCGTCTCCAGCGCCCGGCAGATCTTGTTGCGCAGATAGCCCGCCTGCCGGCGGGCCTTGGTCGCCGCCCGATCGGGCGGGTAGCCGAGGGCCTGCAGGGTCATGGCCGCGGGCACGTCGGGCACGAACAGGTGCACGGCGGAGAAGGTGCGCAGCGCCCAGGCCGCCAGCTCGGTGATGCGCTCGGTGGTGAAGTAGCCGTTGAACGGGCTGATCCCCAGGCACGCGTGGCTGCGCGCGAGGAAGGGTCCCACACAGTGCCGTGAGATGGGCCTGGCGGCCAGCCCCTCAGCGACGATCGCAGTACGCGTGTGATCGATGACACTAGGTGAGCGGTCCTGGGCGCGGTCGTCCCCTGCGGTTGGCTGCACTGGATTTCCCCCGTCTGGTCGGCCTGATTCCAGGGCCGGTTCGCACGCGAGCTCTCGCCTATGTAACTTAGTACCTAAGACTGTTAGGCGAAGCGGAACGCGGAGATGCGCATGGGTGAGCTGTTGCTCGGGACGACGCTGCTGACGTCGTTCCTCGGCGGGATCGTCGCGCTGCTGGCGCCCTGCTGCGTGTCGGTGATGCTGCCGGCCTACCTGGCCTCGGCGATGCATCGGCGCGGCGGAGTGCTGCCGGCGACGCTGGTGTTCGCCGCCGGTGTCGCCGTGGTGATCCTGCCGATCGGGCTGGGCGCCGCCGCGCTCGCGGCGGCCTTCCAGCGCTACCACCTGGTGCTCTTCTCCGCTGGAGGCGCTCTGATGCTGTTGGCCGGGCTGGCGGTGCTGGCCGGGTGGCAGCCCAAGCTGCCCATGCCCGCGGGCAGGAGCCGGGGTCGCGGTGCGGGCGCGGTGTTCATGCTCGGGCTGTTCTCCGGCGTCGCCAGCGCCTGCTGCGCCCCGGTGCTGGTGGGGGTGGTGGTGCTGGCCGGGGCCAGCGCGTCATTCCCCGCTGCCCTGGCCGTCGGCCTCACCTACGTGGCCGGGATGGTCGCCCCGCTGGTGGTGCTGTCGCTGCTGTGGGAGCGCAGTTCCTGGACTCACCGGGTGCTGCACCGCCGCCAGGTACGGCTGGCGGGCCGCACCATGGCACTGGGCAGCCTGCTCAGCGGTCTGCTGCTGCTGGGCATGGGAGCGCTGACCGTCGTGCTGGCGCTGACCGGGCCGGCGATGCCGAACTCGGGCTGGCAGGTCACCTTCTCCGCCGACCTGCAGCACGGAGCCGCCGTGGTCACCGGCTGGCTGTCCTGGCTGCCCGGCTGGGCATTCGCCGCCGTCCTGGTCGCGGCGGCCGTACTGGTGATTCGCAGAGTCCGCCGGGCGGGCTCGTCCGGCGGACCCGAGAGCGAGCAAGAGCCTGTGGAGGTCTCGGTTCATGAGTGAGAAGACCACGACCGCGCGGCGCAAGCAGCACCTGGCGCAGGTCCGCAGCAAGCAGACGCGCCAGCGGCGGCTACGCGTGATCGCCCTGGCGACGGTCGCCCTGGCGGTCCTGCTCGGCGCGCTCTTCACCGTCTGGCGTGGCACCTCCACCCCAACGGACGGCACACCTGCCGCGGGCGGCGGTGTGCGCGGCTCGGGCGAGTACCCGTATCAGGTCGGCCGACCGGGGATCGGACAGGCGGCACCCGCCTTCGCCCTGCCCGCCACTACCGGCAAGAAGGTCAGCCTGGCCGACTACAGGGGCAAGAACGTGCTGCTCTACTTCCAGGAGGGGCTGATGTGCGAGCCCTGCTGGGACCAGATCGGCGACCTGGAGAAGAACGTATCCGCCGTCAAGGCCGCCGGGATCGACCAGATCGTCTCCATCACCGTCGACCCGATCGACCTGATCACCCGCAAGATGCACGACGAGGGCTACACCACCACCGTGCTGTCCGACCCCGACCTGAGCGCGACCAAGGCCTACGACGCCAACGCCTACGGCATGATGGGCGACTCCAAACCCGGCCACTCCTTCATCCTCGTCGGCCCGGACGGGAAGATCCGCTGGCGCGCCGACTACGGCGGCGAGCCCAAGTACACGATGTTCCTGCCCACCAGCCAGATCCTGGCCGATATGAAGAAGGACACGACCGCCAAATGATCGACATCACGCTGCTCACGCAGGACGACTGCGGCTATTGCGACCACGCCAAGCAGGTCCTGGCCAACGTGGCCGCCGACTATCCGATCCGGGTCACCGAGATCGACCTGGCCAGCGACGAGGGCCGCCGCCTGGCCGAAGAAGCGATGGTGCTGTTCGCCCCCGGGCTGCTGGTCGACGGAGAGCCGTTCGGCCACGGCCGCATCTCCGAGCGCAAGCTCCGCCGTACCCTCACCAACCTCGCCGAAGAAAGGACCCGATCATGACCGCATGGCTCCCCACCCTGGCGCTGCTGGCCTGCCCGGTCGGCATGGGCGCGATGATGTTCTTCATGATGCGCGGCAACCGGCAGAGCGGGCCCGACCCGCGCGAGCAGGAGGTCGTCCAGCTGCGGGCCGAGATCGACCAGCTGCGGTCGGAGCTTCGCGATGAGCGCCCCGCCGGCCAGGAGTCGCGGCCGTGACCGCCTACCTCCAGGCGGCCGCCACCGTGGCGGCCCTGGCACTGATGTACGTGGTGTGCATCCGGCCGATGATGCGCAAAGGCGGGTCCTGCCACACGACGGCCGGACGTCCTGCCGGGCTCGATGAGCAGATCCGTGGGCTCCGCAAGGAACTGACGCTGCTGCGGCACGAGGCCGACCTGCGTCGCTCCGCCAGCCGCCCCGACGGCGGCGCTTGATGACCTGCGAGACAGCTCCGCTCCGTCCCTCCCCCATCCCGGTTGCGTGAGGGGCGGTCGGCGGACGCGAGAACGTCTGGTGCTGACCGCCATGCTCGTCATCGGCCGGGGTTGCTCGCGGGCATCCGTCCGCGTCTTTCTGGCGCCGCGCATCAGCGCCATGCACGCGCTGGCAGTCGACTCGGCCGACGAAACGCTGCATGCTGCCACCGACATCTGTGTCACCAGCCAGGACTACCGAGAGCATTGATGAGAACCCTGATCGTCCGGCTCGCCATCATGATCGCCGTCGCCGTCGCCGGTCTCCTGGCCACTGCGCTGCCTGCTGCCGCGCACCCCACCCTGGTGGCCACGTTGCCCGAAGCCGGATACAGCGTGAGCGAGTCCCCCGAGGAGATCGGCCTGGTCTTCGACGAGCCCGTCACCGTCAACAAATTCGTCGTCGAGGGACAGGCCCGCGGGCAGATCTCCACCACTGCCGTCCAGCGAACCCGCGACGGCAAGGTGCTCGTGCGGCCCACGGCACCGCTGCCGGCCGGTCGCTACACCGTGCGCTGGCAGATCACCGCCCAGGACGGCGACGTCGTGGACAGCGCCTTCGGCTTCGGCGTCGGCGTCGGCGTCGCCGCAGCCCAGACCCAGCAGCAGGCCAGCACCCCTGGACTTGGCGCGGCCGCGGTGCTGCGGTGGGCGCTGTTCGCCGGACTCGCGCTGGCGCTCGGCGGCCTGGCCGGAGACTCCCTGGTACGCCGCCTTGCGCAGCCGACGGAACCCCCCGAAGGTCGATCCGGCTCGAAGATCACCACGCCGGATATCGCAGCCCCGCGCCCGCTCATCATCGTCGGCTGCCTGCTAGGCCTGGCCGCCAGCCTCGGGCTGGGGTTGCATCAGATCGGCGGCGGACAGCTGGTCACCGGTCTGGCCATGCTCTCCCCCGAAAGGCTGATCGCATCCCCGGCGGGGCTGGTGATCGCCGTCGAACTGGCCGCATTCGCCGCCGCGGTCATGGCCGCCCTGTCACCCGCCCGCTTCCTGGCCGCGCTGCCACTGGCGGTCATCGTCATCGTAGAAGGCGAACGCAGCCACCTGATGGCCGCCGCCGGAGGCCTCGGCGGGTTCACCATCGCCGTGCATCTGGCCGCCGTGGCGCTGTGGATCGGGGCATTGCTCCACGTCGCCCGCGCCGCGTGGGCGTGGCGTTCGCACCCCGCCCGCGCACGCGCCGTGCTGGTCGCCTACGCCTGGCTGGCGATCGTCGTGTACGCGGTGGTGGTCGTTACCGGCGTGGTGGCCGCCCTGTGGATATTGCCCTCGCTGGGCGCACTGGTGACCACCGATTACGGCTGGACCCTGCTCACCAAACTCGCCCTGGTGGCCGTGGCCACCGGCCTGGCGCTGACCGCACGCAGGCGACTGACCCGGCCCGCCGAGGTGTCGCGCATCGCCGTAACAGCTCGCGTGGAGGCCGTCGTGCTGGTCGCCGTACTGGCCGCCAGCGGCCTGCTCACCGCGCTGCCGCCGCCCGCCGACCCGGAGCGCGGCCTGCCCTACCCACCGCCGATGGCCGGGCCCACGATCCGGCTCGGCGCGCTGACTGGGCAGGTCACCGCCGCCATCGTGGCAGGCGAAGGACGGCTGGAGGTACGGCTGCGCGTACCCGAATGGGACCCTGCCCGCGACGAGGGCTTCACCGTCCGTGGCGCCCTCACCGCGCCTGACGGGACACGCCAGGATCTACTGCTGACCCCGTGTGGCAGCGGGTGCTTCGCCGGGCCATCACGCTGGCGAACCGGCGTCAACACCGTCGAGCTGGCCATCACCACCGACCGCTGGCGCGGCGGCAGCGCCCGATTCGCGGTCCCCTGGCCCGCTCGCACCGCCCGCGACCTGTTCGACCAGGCCCGCGCCACACTCGCCGCCGAGCGGTCGGTCACCTTCGTCGAGACCGTCTCCAGCGACACCGGCCGCGCCGCCGGCTTCAGCAAGCAGCTGCGCATGAGCGGAGCCGAGCTGCTGGGCAAGCAGCCCTACCGCGCCGGTGTGATCAGCGAGCCGGTCGTGCTGGAACGCACCGGCGACAAGACCGTGCTCGCCTTCGCGATCAGTGCCGAGAGCATCTACGTCCGCATGACCGTCGACAGCCGGGGCCGCATCCTCCGTGAGGACATGACGACCCCCAACCACCAGATCACCCGCGCATTTCGACCGACAGAAGGGTAGGAGGCGACGCATGACCTCCAAGACGCGCACCGAACGCCTGCGCCACTACTGGGACAAACACGCAGGCTCCTACGACAAGCAGATGGGCTTCTTCGACCGGCACCTGTTCGGCGACACCCGCGCCTGGATCTGCTCCCAGGCCACCGGCGACGTACTGGAGGTGGCCATCGGCACCGGACTGAACCTCTCCCACTACCCCGCGGGCACCCGGCTGACCGGAATCGAGTGGAGCCCGGCCATGCTCGACCTGGCCCGGCAGCGAGCCAGCGAACTCGGCGTACAGGCCGACCTGCGGGAGGGCGATGCCCAGGCGCTCGACTTCGCCGACGCCACCTTCGACACCGTCGTGTGCACCTTCTCCCTCTGCTCCATCCCCGACCACCGGCAGGCGGTCACCGAGATGGCGCGGGTGCTGCGCCCCGGCGGACTCCTCCTGCTCGCCGACCACGTCGCCGCCTCCGCCTGGCCCGCTCGCGCCTTTCAACGTCTGCTCGAACTGGTAACCGTCCCCCTGGGCGAGGAGCACTTCCTGCGCCGGCCGATCGAACAGGTCCACGGGCACGGCCTGGCCGTCGAACGCCACGACCGATTCAAGATCGGTATCGTCGAGCGGCTCGCCGCCCGCAAACCCGCCAGCGCTTGATGTGTATGGCGCCCCACACAGCGGGTAGTCAGGTCCGGGCAGGCGCGGGAGTGGACTGGTTCTCACCGTGGTCGTTGCTGCTGATGTGACAGGCGCCGGACGCGCGGAAGGGTCCGGCCAGCTGGGCCAGGTAGGCGCCCGGGTAGTCGGGTTTGGCGACGGGCCACACCTTGGACGGCACCGATGGCGTACAGCCAGGATTGGCGAGCTCGTCGGACGCGATGCCGTCGCGAAACGCGCCGAGGTCTGTACTACGCAGCCTCAACCGGATGTCCGCCTGGCCTGGTCCGTAGGGATGGCTCCGAGCCGGCGCTCGGAGCCATCCCATCGGGCTTACTTGAACCGGCGCAGCCGCAGGCTGTTGCTCACCACGAACACGCTGGAGAAGGCCATCGCCGCCCCCGCGATCATCGGGTTGAGCAGGCCGAGCGCGGCCAGCGGCAGAGCGGCCACGTTGTAGGCGAACGCCCAGAACAGGTTCCCCTTGATCGTGCCGAGCGTCCGGCGCGACAACCTGATCGCATCGGCGGCCACCCGCAGATCGCCCCTGACCAGCGTCAGGTCGCCGGCCTCGATGGCGGCGTCGGTGCCGGTGCCCATCGCCAGCC
>NZ_JBICRM010000062.1:0-25815 GCF_043197025.1 Nonomuraea marmarensis | reverse complement strand
TGCACTTACGAGGTGCCTTTCTGAACTGGCTGGTTGAAGCGTGAAGAACTCCAATCATCCCAGGTCAGGGGGCACCTCACTTCATTTCACGACACTCGCATCAGATTTCAAGCCGTGGATCCAGGCTTAGACAGTGACGCTCAAGATCCGCGCGCCTGCCAATAGCTGCAGCTCACCACGTGAGTCGAGTATTTGAGCCCCACAGGGCCTTGGCGCGGTGTCTTGGCGGCGCAGCACCGCTATCTCGTGCCGCAAGATCAATATTTCTGCGTCTTTGGCCGCGGAGGAACGAGACAGCAGGACGAGCCACGCGAAGATCCGCGTGGCGATCAGGTAGAGCAGTCGTACGAGCACAAGGACCGATGGTGTCGTATCGGTGCGGGGAGAGTCGTCCCAGGTCAGGAGCTATGCAGCCATTCTGTAACGTTACGGGACTTAACCGATAGATTTCAGGCGCATCACACTAGTCGGATCCGGTCAAGTACGTGGTACCGGGTCGCCGAGGAGTGCGATCGGCGAGAGAAGACGCAAATCTCGGTCGCTGTCCAGGAACCGCAGAAAGCAAGCCCTTCCCACTGCTGGATCAGCAAGTGCGCTCCGTCTGCGGGGCTGCGGAACCGGGCCACCGACATGTGACCGAAGAACGGCAGGTGCTGGGGCTTCTCCTCCCATCCTCGCCCGACGGCGCGGACTGTACGAGCGAGGTCGTCGGCACCGACGGCGGGGATCGCCAACGTCGTCGGCATGAGCATGACCGTCGCCGGACCCAGCTCGATGGTTGCCGGTCGTACCTGCTCGCATGCCGTGCGCAACGCGGCCGTCAGGTCAGTGATGTCGCGCACTTCGCCCAGATAACACAGAGTGACGTGCAGATCGTCAGCTGATTCCCGGAGGGCGGTCGGCGCGCTAGAAAGTCGGTCCCACATCGCCTGGACCTCGTCGCGGATCTCGATGGGGGGCTGCAGGCCCACGAAGACGCTCATTGGCAGCCTCGGACAAAAGCGGGCATGTTCACCGGCGCTTGGGCCCGAAGGCATTCCACGCCGACTGGAGGTCGGCCAGCCCCACGGCGATGAGGCCGAGGTCAGAGGTCAAGGCCAGGCGGATGTGGCTCGACCTCCCTCCGTCGCTGCGGTACATACCGCCATAGCCGACGGAGATGCCGCGCCGATAGGCGTACGACACGAAGTCGGCCGTGTCGCGTAGGGGTAGCCGGATCCACATCGACGGGCCTTGATCCGCCCCTTCGACGGTCCAGTCCGGGAGATGGACCGCGAGGAAGTCGCGCACGCTGGCCGCTCGCTCGCGTACCTGACGTCGGCGCAGCGCGGTGATGGACGCGTGATGCGGCAGGAGCTTGCGGAGCAGGACCTGGCTGGGGACCGAACCGCCGAAGTCCGTCTTGGCCTTGACCCAGGTCAGCGACTCGGTCATGGCTTCGTGACACCGCAGCCAGCCGACCCGTAGGCCGCCCCAGTAGACCTTGTTGTACGAGCCGACCGTGATGATGTTGCGATGGTCATGGAGGACGGCGAGCGGGCGCGCCGGAGTGCCACGGTGGTAGTCGGCCAGAGTCTGGTCGTCGACGACCACGATGCCCTTCTCCGCCAGCCGGACCAGCGGTACTCGGTCCGTGTCGGGGATGGTGGTTCCGGTGGCCGGGTTGCACGTGGAGATGACCACCACCATCTTGGCCTGCAGCCGAAGGGCGGTGCGGGCGAGCGTCGAGGTGTCGACCACGCCTGCGTCGGACCGGGTGGAAACGATCCGGACGCCGTGCCGCCGGAGCATGTCGAGGGTCGTGGGATAGGTCGGGGCGTCGACGACGACGACGTCATCGCTGCGCAGGATCAGGTCGAACGCGATGGACAGTGCCTGCGTGGCACCGGTCGTCATGATGATCGAGTCTGGGCTGGTCGGGAATCGCAGGGCGGTCAGGGCCTCGGCGACGGCTCGCCGGGTTGAGGGCAGGCCCGGAATGGCGTAGCCGCTCGCCGGGTCGTCAATGGTGGACAGATCACTTTCGCCGAACGCGAGCGCGTCCCGGGGCAGGTCTTGTGCCGAGGGAAACACGGCGGCGGCGAAGTTGGGGGCGGCCAGGGCCCTGGCCTGGTAATAGGCCCGCAAGGGTGGCGGCAGCAGTGCTGCAACACGCTTGGATGGAGGCGCGGCGACGAACGTGCCCGAGCCCTGCACTCGACGGACAATGCCACGTTCGGTCAGCAGGTCGAGCGTCCGTACAACGGTGCTTCGGCTCAGGTCGAGCGCGTCGGCGAGGCGGCGTTCGGGAGGCAGCAACGAGTTCTCGGTGAGTTCCCCGCGGTGGACGGCGTCCTCGATCGCACGCGCGAGTCGTACGGTGAGCGCGCCGCTGCCGGCGCGCCAGTTGCCTAGCAGGGCGGGGATGTCCGAGATGTGGATGGTGCGAGAATCAGACAACGCGTACTCCACTCCGCGTCGGCCCACCGCAGTCGCAGCGGAGGGCGTTCTCGACAGTACCTGATCGGTCCGGCCCGGTAGTGAGGCGGTGTCGGGCATGGGTCACAGACCGCCACCGGCGTCCCAGAGGCGCTCGGCGTTGCCCGTCATCAAGTCGGCCGTGGCGGCCGCGCGGGCGTCGGACAGTGAGGCGATGTAGTCGATCAGTCCGCGGCCGACCGCGAGACGGCGCCGGGTGGCGGGATCGGTGCCGGGCAGCAGGTCCGGCCGGAATCGTGAGATCCGGGCATAGCCGGCGGTGGCGAGGTCGATGAATTCGAGCAGGCGGCGCGGAGCCCGGGCGGCGTCGACAGGATCGGCGAGCCAGGCGTCGAAACCGTCGACCAGGCGGATGAGGATGCGGGCCTGTCCGCGTTGGTAGAGCGCGAGGTCGGGCCGCTGCAGGACGAAGCGCTGATGGACGAACTTGAGGATGGCGACCTCGTGCCAGGCTTGAGGCAGCAGGCTGACGTGACCGGAGCGGGGGCCGGGGTCGAGGGTGATCATGACCGCGTCCTGCAGGTGGGCGAGCCATTGCCCGGTGAAGTCGCCGAGGGCATGCTCCGCGGCGCGGGAACCGTCGTACGGGATGGCCAGCAACCCGTCGATCAGGTCGGTGAGTACGTGCTCGACGGCGGTGGAGAACGCGTCGTCGTCGGCGATCCAGGGGTCCTTGGCATGGATCCGGCGGCGCAGGGCCTCCAGCGACTGGCCGGGAACGTCCGGTCTGAGCGTGCCGGAAGCCTGGCGAGCGAGCCGGACGGAGTCGGCGCGCCATTCGCGGAACTCCTTGGCGATCGCGGAGTACTGCAGAATGCCCGCGCGGTGGAAGTCGTCCAGATCGTGCAGGGAGTAGGCGATGTCATCGGCGATGTCCATGACTGAACATTCGACGGTTTGCCGCAGCGGTGGCAGCTCTGGGTAGGCGGCGCGGACGTCGACCATCTCTTCGGCGTCGAGAAGGTAGGCGGAGAACTTGGCCGAGCCGGGGTCGTGGCCGTTGCTGCCCGCACCGCGGGGCGGCTGCGCGAGGTCGGAAGGGTGCGGTCGTGGGAATGTGGTCCGACACCAGGGATATTTCAGCACAGCAGCCCGTACGGCGGCGGTGAGGTTCAGCCCGCCGGCCGGGTGCAGCGCGTCGAGAGTGGTGAGGATGCGGAAGGTCTGCGCGTTGCCGTCGAAGCCGTCCGTGAGGCCGTAGCGCTGCCGGGCGATGCGGTCCAGCACCAGTTCCCCGAGATGGCCGAACGGGGGATGACCGAGGTCGTGGGCGGACGCGGCCGCCTGCACGACCACCGGGTCGCAGCCGCCGACCCGATCAAGCAGTGCGCGCCGAGGATCGTCCGGGCGGTTGACGGCGGTGGCGATGGCCCGGGCCACCGATGTCACCTTGATGGTGTGTGTGAGCCGGTTGTGCACGCCCTGACCGGCGCCGTTCTGCGAGATCACCTGCGTGACCGCGGCCAGCCGTGAGTAGTAGGGAGAGAACCGGATCCGCTCCAGGTCGTCCCGGAACGCCTCGTCAGCGTCGAGGATCCGCTCTGTGGTCGCTCCCGCGCCATCCGGCCGGTGTCGCCGGGTGGTCGGCGACTGCGGGACGACCGTCATCGCGATCCAGGGACGGCGGACGCCGCGCCGTCAGCGCCGGGTCCGGGCACGGAGAACTGCCGCGCGGAGGCGAGGAGTTGCCGGGTGTAGGGGTGTTCGGGCTCCGTCAGCAAGTGTTCGGCCGATCCCTGTTCGACGAGTTCCCCGCGGTACATGACCAGGACCCGGTCGCACAACTCGCGAACCACACGGAGGTCATGGGTGATGATCGCAAGCACGCGGTCACTGCCGCGGCAGCGTTCCCAGAGCAGCCGGATGATCTGGGCTTGGATGGAGATGTCGAGCGCGGAGGTGGGTTCGTCGCAGATCAGCACCTGCGGGTCGAGGAGCAGGCTGCGAGCGATGATGACGCGCTGCTGCTGACCGCCGGACATCTGCCGCGGCAGTTTCGCCTGGTCGGCGCTGTCCAGGCCGACGTCGACCAGCCGAGCGGCGATGAGGTCCTGGTACTCACTCCGGGGCACGATCTCGTGAGCATCGAGGACTTCGCGGAAGTGCCGGCCGATGCTGATGCGCGGGTTCAGCGCCCGGGAGGCGTGCTGCGGCACGAGTTGCAGATCGCGCCGGCTCTCCCGCCAGCGGTTCCCCTGGGGTGGGATGGGCCGGCCGTTGAACCGGACCGTGCCGGCGGTCGGACGGTCGATCCCGGTGAGCATGCGAGCGAGGGTGGTCTTGCCGCTTCCGCTCTCGCCGACGATGCCGACGGTCTGCCCTGCCTCCAGGCTGACGCTGACGTCGGTGACAGCGTGGGTCCGCTCGCCGCGAGAGCCGGTGAAGGTCCGGCTGAGGTTCTCGCCGTGCAGCAAGGGGATCATGCCGGGGCTCCGATCGGGTGGTGGCACAGCACGGTGGTGCCGGTACGGCGGATCTGGCGCGGTCGCTCAAGGTGGCACAGGTCAGTGGCACGCTCGCAGCGGGGCGAGAAGGGGCAGGGAGGCCTGTCGCTGCTGACGCGTGGCGGTGCTCCGGGAACGGGCATCAGGTGACCAGGTGGCCGGTCGAAGGACGGGAGTGCTCGTAGCAGTGCCGCGGTGTAGGGGTGGGCGGGGGTACGCAGTACCTGGTCGGTGGGCCCATGTTCGACGATCTGCCCGCCGTAGAGGACTACCAGTTCGTCGCATGTGTGTGCTGCGACGGCCAGATCGTGCGTGATCAGCATGATGCCGAGATGCTGCTCGTCCATGAGACGGCGCAGCAGAGCGACGATCTGTGACTGGGTGCTGGCGTCGAGCGCGCTGGTGGGCTCGTCGGCGATGATCAGCTCAGGCTGACCGGCCAGTACCGTCGCGAGGAGGACTCGCTGGGCAAGACCGCCGGACAACTCGTGCGGGTATCGCCGCTGCAGAGCCTCCGGCTCGGGGACTTCGGCCATCGCGAGATATTCCAGACGCAGGGCCGCACGCTCGGCGCGGGGAACGCCCCGGGCCCGAAGGGCTTCGTCGACCTGCCAGCTGACCCGGCGCACCGGGTTCAGGGCGCTGACCGCGTCCTGAAACATGAATCCGGTGCGAGGGTGGGAGCGGACGGACCCTTCGACCGTGAGCCCGGGGCCGGGAAGTCCGGCGAGGACGCGGCCCAAGGTCGTTTTTCCCGAGCCTGACTCGCCGACGATGCCGACGCAGCGGCCGGAGGCGAAATTCATGCTGACGTCGTCGAGGATCAGTGCCGGTTCGCCATCCGGCATGCGGACCGTGACGTTGAGGTGCTCGACCGCGGCCAGGAGTCGCGCGGGGGCGTGGAGCGCAGGCGGTTCACTTGGCATCGCTGATGATCCGATCCTGGTAGTAGTCGCCCACGATGCTGACGGCGAGGCTGATGACGAAGATGACCAGGCCCGGGACGACCGCGATCCACCAGGCCGTGGCCAGGTGATCGCGACCGTCACCGACCATCTGGCCCAGGCTCGTCTGCGGGGGCTGGACGCCGAGCCCGAGAAAGGACAGGGCGCTTTCGATGAGAATCTTGCTCGGGAAAGCCAGCGTCGCGGTCACAACGAGTGGGGCGATGAGTGCGGGCGCCACGTGATGCCGGATGACGACCGACTCGGGGACGCCGAGGTTGAGGGCGGACTCGACGTAGCCGGCGCGACGCTCTCCCATGGCCTGAGCCCGGGCGATGCGGGCGAACCGTTCCCAGCCCTCGACACCGAGCACAATGACGAGCGTCGTCGGCGAGCCCCCGAGGACCACGATCGCGCCAAGGGCCAGGACGAACGACGGCAAGGACGCCTGGACATCGACGAGGAAGGACACCACGGTGTCGATGACGCCGCCCCGCCAGCCGGCCAGTGCGCCGAGCAGGCCGCCGATGACACCACCGGCTGCCGTGGCACCGAGCGCGATGAGAACGCTGACACGAACGCCGTGCAGCACACGGCTGAACGCGTCCCGGCCGAGGTCGTCGGTGCCGAGCCAATGCTGAGCTGACGGTGCCTGCAGGCGGTCGATGAGATTCACCGCCTGGTAGGAGTGCGGGGCGAGGCTGTCACCGAACGCGACGACGAGCACCACCAGGATGAGCACCGCCAGGGACAGCTTCACGGTCGTGCCCGATCGGGGTGCGGCCCGGCGCAGAATACGCCGCCGGGCTGGCCGTCCGGTGGAGGTCGTGGTCATGGTCATCGTCGCGTCCCCCGAAGCCTCGGGTCGGCGGCCTTGTAGGCGAGGTCGGTCAACGCGTTGACCGAGACCACACTGATCGTGACGAGGAGGACGACGCATTGCACGACGGCGAAATCGTGCTGGTTGGCGGCCTGAACGAACAGCCGCCCGACGCCTGGCCAGGCGAGCAGCACTTCGACCACCGTCGAGCCGGCGATCAGGTAGGCGAGCTGGAAACCGAGCACGGTCAGCAGCGGCAACATGGCATTGGGCAGGGCATGCGCGAAGATCTGCCGGCGAGGACTGACGCGCAGCGCCTGGGCGTGGGTGATGCACGGCAGATCGAGCGCCGAGCCCATCGAAGCCCGGGTGATCCGGGCGATCGCCGAGCCTGAGGCGAGCACCAACGTGACGATCGGCAGGATCAGGCTCTTCATGGAGCTGCTTCCCGCGGTCGGCAACCACTTGAGCTTGACCCCGAAAACCAGAACCAGGATCACCCCGACGAGGAACGGCGGAAACGATGCGAACGCCACCGCGCCCGTGGTCACGATCCGGTCCACCGGGCTGCCTCGCTTGACCGCGGCAAGGACGCCGAGCGCCGACCCGCCGGCTGCCGCGATCAGAAACGCGGGGAGAGCGATGTCCAACGTGGCCGGGACCTTGTCGAGCACACTGTGCAGGGCTCCCTGGGCGTCGAAATAGGAGACGCCGAAGTCGCCGTGGGCCAGCCTGCTGAGGTAGGTCCAGTACTGGTCGACGATCGGCTTGTCCAAGCCCCACCGGTGCCGGTACTGGGCCACGATCTGCTCTGGTGTGTTCTCCGGAAGCAGGGAACGGATCGGGTCTCCGGTGAGCCGGATGATCACGAACACGGCGGTGACGACCATCCAGACGGTCAGCACCGCCCTGAGGAACCGCACCATGACGGCAGCGATCATCGCTACATCTCCACGCGTCCGGACGCCGCGCCATGCCCGTTGCCCGCCGGTACTTCTCTCCGTTCGGCACCCAAGCGGGGCGGCAGCAGATCAGCCGCGGTGAGCAACCGGTAGGAGACCGACGACCGCCGGAAGCGGTACTCGACGACCCCGTTGCAGCGCAGGCCGATGCCCCAGGTCTCCGCCCCTACCGGCGTGCGACCTGCGGAGGGGGCGACCACGACGGTGACCCCGTGCGACTGCAGAGTCGTGAACTCGTGCAGGTGGCCGGAGCCGATCAGCTTCAGTACGCCTCTCTCCGCGTAGCCGAGCAGCCGTCGCCGGGCGGCCGGGGCGATCGACTTGTTCACGAACAGCGACTCGTCCAGCGACTGGATGCAGGGCGGCTTGTGCAAGAAGAGCGCCAGCTGCCGGTCTGGATGGGAGTCGACGAGCATGTCCAGCCAGTCCCATTGCGCCTCGCCCTCCTCTGGAAGATCGCCACCGAGCAATTGCGAGTTGATGCCGACCAGCAGCCAGCCGGCGACCGTCGCGGACCATCGGTCCGTCCCGAAGAACCGGCGGTACCGGGCGAGACGCTCCGTGGTGACCTGCCCTCGGTAGGGGTCTGGTGCGGTGTCGCCGATGTCATGGTTGCCCGGAACCACCCGATAGGGGACCGTGAGGCGGCGCAGTTGCGCCGCCGCGAACTCGTGATCCTCTTCCGCGTCCGGATCGTCGTAGACCAGGTCTCCGGTATGCACCACCAGCTCGGGCCGGGTGCGGTCGCAGTAGCGCACGATGTCCTGCCACACTCGCTGCGTCTGCGCCACGTGCGGTGACAGGTGCGAATCCGAGACCTGGACGATGGTCGCCCCGGGGTTGAGCCGCAGCGGCTCGTGCTCGGTGGCGCCGTCGACATCGAAGCCGGGCCGCTGTTCCATGGGTTCCTTACTGTCGTCGATGGTCATGTTCGTCAGCTCGCCGCCGGAATCGGAGCCAGCCGCATCCAATAGCGCGGGTCGGCGGTGAAGGTGAGACCGGACTTCACCCCGTAGATCTCCACCGGCTGCCACAGCGAGATCGCGGGCACCGCCTCGTCCCATTCGCTCAGCAGTTCGTTGAACGCGGCTTTGCGGGCGGCCGGGTCCAGGTTCCGGCTCAGTGTCGTCCCGGCCTTCGTCATCTCGGACGACGGCCGGAACCGGCCGTTCGTCACGTAGCTCGACGTCGGCGATACCCAGTCCGTCCACATGGGGGAGATCGGGTCGGGGAAGGCGATGTTGTTCGATGTGGCGTAGAGGTTGAGCTTCTTGTAGTCGAGCAACGTGTAGTCCGCGACCGGGGAGAGCCGCACGTTCAATCCGACCTGGCTCCACTGCTGCTGCATCACCTGAACCGCTGCGTCGAAGTTCGTGTAATAGTTCCTGATGTACTGCAGCTCGATCTGCTGTCCGTGGTAGCCGGCCTGCTGCAACAGCGCCTTCGCCTGGCTGGGGTCGTATGCCGGAGGCGTCTGCGAAGCGTTATGGAACGATCCATAGGCCGGGACGTTCAGACCGGCCGGGGGCTTGGTCAGGTCCTTCCAGAGCGAGGTCGTCAACGATCGCCAGTCGACGGCTGCCCGCATCGCCTGCCGGACACGGGGGTCACTCGTCGGCGCCCCCTTCTGCTCGGTCATGAACGCGAGCGACACCACGTTGTCGACCTGCACCGGGTCGACTGACGCGCCGCCACCCGTGATGGTGTCGGTCTGATCCGGGGGGATCGTCGTCACGATGTCGTACTGGCCTGCCAGCAGGCCGGCCACGCGGGAGGAGACCTCGCTGACCGCGCGGAAGGTCAGGTTCTGGTACGGAGGCTTGCCACCCCAGTACTTGTCGTTGGCCGCCATGGTGACGTGGTCACCAGGTGCGACCGCGGTCACCTTGTACGGGCCGGTGCCGAGGGGGTGCGTGCCGAAGTACGTTTCCCCCTTTGTCAGCAGGTAGTTCTTCGGCACGACGAAGCTGGCCTGTGTCGTCAGCCGATACAGCAAGACCGGGTCCGGGTACGAGGTCGTGATCCGAACCGTGCTGCCGTTCACGACCGTCACCGACTTGAAGCTGTCCAGCAGCGTCGTCGGCTCGAGAGCATCCTTGCCCCATAGCCGCTGTGCGCCGATGGTGAAGGCCACATCCTCCGCGGTCATCGGCGTGCCGTCCTGGAAGAGGACGCCCTGGCGGATCGTCAGGTCCCATTCCGTTGGCGAGATTTGCTCCCAGGCTGTCGCGAGGCTTGGCGAAAGCTTGTTGGTCTTCGGGTCGCGGAAGATCAACGGGTCGAAGATGTTGCTCGTCATCCGCAGCGCCGTGTTGCTCTGTGTCGCCCCGTTGAACGGCGGCGAGATCGTCGGAAGTGCGATCGTCAGGTTCTTCGGCGCCGAGGGGTTGTCAGGCTGGGAACCTGACCCGCTACCTCCCGGAGTACACGCAGCCATCACCAGTGCGGTCACTGGTACCAGCGCGGCCAGCAAGAAGCCGCGTGAAGGACGTTGACTAGCCATGTTCCACTCTCAGTCCGCAGTCAGCGCCGGCCTCGGCCGCGCTCCGTCAGCAAGAGATGGTCGCCAGCCTGACCAGCGGCAGCGAGAGCCAATTGGACTCCAATTGGTGTCTTCACGGAACGTTCATACGTGAGCCCTTCACACGCCACCGGCAGACCAGCCGTCGGAGTCCGGGAGGATCGGTCAACGTGTCGTCGACAGACACCGCGGGAACCGCGCCGGGGTGCCCGCTATCGAGCAGGATCGGCTCAGCCCTCATGCCTGCATGCTCACCCACATCAACATGGGGGCAGAATAGGAAATCGGACGTCAAGGCAAGGCAAAGTAGATCCTGGCGCCGTTTGCTGGCGTTCGGATAGTTCGACGCGCTGATGAGCCGTGCCCATGGACGCGGTGCTGTTGCGGCAGGACTGTGAAACCGTCGGATCGGGAGCCTATTCGGCCGCAAGGAGCTCCTCGCACGTGTCCCAGACAAGGATTGTCCGGTCAGCTGGCAGTATGCGATCGCGCTTGCGAGGCCGCTTGATGACGAACACGGGGACACCCTCGGGGATGTCCAGTTCCTTCCGCTCCTCCGGTGGGCCGCGTCGAGGACCGCTTGGACTGTGCTCAGAGCGTCTCAGGCAAGGACATCGAGTTCCTGCGTCAGCGAATCAAGGAGCTGTACGCCGAGTACAAGGCGCTGGAGTTCGCGCTGCCCGTCGGCCACATCCACGGCGATGCCCATAAGGGCAACCTGATGCGTCGTGATGGCCAAGTAGGCCAGACGGAGGAGCACGACTGATCATCATGCCGCACGTCCTTCTTCTCCTGACGGTCGGAGCTCGCGCGCCGCACGAAGGCGTACATGGCCATGACCTGGGTGGATGTAATTATCGGCAGGCGCAGTGCTGTTCTGCGCCGGCTTCTTCGCCATCGGCGCCGTCGACTGGTACCTGACGTCCGACGCGGCCACCGGCCGTGCGCTGTTCGACTCCTTCCAGTCCGACTCCGGACGGGTCTTCGGTATCCAGACGATCGGATTTCTGCTGTCCGTGCTGGGCTTCGTCGTGCTCGGGGCCGCTCTCTGGCGCTCTCGTGCGGCGCCTCGATGGGCAGCGGCCGCGGTCCCGCTGAGCCAGATAGCGATGATCGCCGCCGGCGCGGGGGTCGTTTACGATGTCCTCCACGCGCTCTTCATGGCGACACTGGTCACGATCGCCTGGTTCGCCTGGCGTGGCCGCAACGAGTTGTTACCCGTCGCTCGGCATGAGCATGAGACGTCACTGGGATCGAACACGTTGGGGACCGAAACCCTGTGGGGATAGGCGACACGATCGTGAGCATGACGAGGCGTTCGGCATCGTGGACCTTGCCTGCCCGCGGCAAGCAGTGCTGGCTGATCGATTGTGCCCCGTGCTGGAAGGGCGATGTCGTCCTCATCTGCCGATGACAGCGCGGCCTCCGGGGACTGCGACGATGGTGGCGGGCCGTCGGCTGTCAACTCCGCGGGAACATTTGTCCAAGACTGATAGTCGACCGCCCGTGCATAGTCTCCGCATGAGTGAATACGACGTTGAGCACTCGCATGGGATGCACGTGGTCCACGACGGCCCGCGGCAGGCGCCGCCGCTGTTGCTCATCCACGGATCGGGTGCCTCGGGCGGCACCTGGAGCCCGGTGGTCCCGGCACTCGCCGGCCACCATCACGTCATCCGGATCGACCTCCCGGGCTGCGGCCAGTCCCCGCCCGCGCTGTCATACGATGTGCCCGCGCAGGCGGGCCGGGTGGCGGCGCTGCTCGACGACCTCGGCCTTCGTCGTGTCGCTGTGGTCGGGCACTCCGGCGGCGGCTACGTCGCCACCGCGCTCAGCGAACAGCGCCCTGACCTGGTGGGCTCGCTCGCGCTGATCAGCACCGGCCCGAGTCTCGATGCGCTCCTTCCGCAGCCGGCCATCCTGCGGGTCCTATTGGCCCCGCCTTTCGGCCCGCTCCTCTGGTCGCGGCGTTCGGACGCGATGATCCGCCGTGGGATCAATGCGACGACCGCTCGCCCTGTGGACGTCCCGGACGATGTGATCGCCGAGGTACGGGGCACTACGTACCGCGCGTTCCGGAAGGTGGCGCGCCGGAACGCCGCGTACATCACCGAGCGGAGCGTGCCCAAGCGTCTCGCCGCCATCGAGGTCCCAGTGCTGGTGATCTTCGGCGCTGCCGACCCCCGCTGGGATCCGTCGTCGGCACACCAGTACGACGCGGTGCCGAACGCGCGGGTCGAGATGCTGCCCGGCGTCGGGCACCTACCCATGTTCGAAGCGCCCGAGACGACCAGCAAACTGCTGCTGGGCTCCACGGCAACGGCCGCTGACAGCCCGCCCGTGATCCCTAAGGCCTAGACTGGTGGAGTGCTGTCGATCGGTACACCACCTGACTGGGCGTGGGTGGACGTCGCAGTCCCGCGCCCGTCAGGTCGGCTGCCGGGGGTCAGCATGGCCGGGTTCCGCCATCGTGCCCCGGCACTTGTGGACATCGCCATGGTCGCGCACCCATCCGTCACCCTGCTCGTCGATCTGAGCGAGGGAGAAGGCGTCGTCTACGAAACCCATGGCCGGCACGAGCGCGGCAGTGTCGTCGTCGGGCTCCTCCCCGGCGATCTTCGGGCAGCTGGCTGGGGGGTCGGCGAGTGCCTCCAGATCCGGCTGGAGCCGGTCGCGGCGGCTGCGTTGTTCGGCGCATCGACCGAGCTCAGCGGGACCGTGGTAGCCCTTGAGGATGTCTGGGGCCGCGACGCCGGGCGAGCCGAGGACAGGCTGCGCGCCGCCGCGTCGTGGGATGAACGGTTCACGATCGCGGTGGAAATCCTCGGCCGACGGCTGGGCGCCCACCCACCGGTCGATCCGGAGGTCGCCTACACCTGGCGACGGACGCTCACCAGCCGGGGGCGACTGCGGGTCGACGGCCTGGCGAACGAGGTCGGCTGGAGCCGCAAGCGCCTGTGGTCCCGCTTCCGGTCCCAGCTCGGCATCACACCCAAACGCGCCGCCCAACTTGTGCGCTTCGACCACGCCGCCCACCTTCTCGCGGCGGGTCACGCCGCCGCCGGCGTTGCCGCCGAGAGCGGCTACGTCGACCAGTCCCACCTCCACCGCGAGGTCAAGACGTTCGCCGGGCTCACGCCCACGGCCGTAGCCGTCGCGCCGTGGCTCGCGATCGACGACGTTGCGTGGCCGGCTTCATCGCCAACCCAGCGCCCTGCGAAGGGTGGCGAACGTATCCCCGACCTTCGTTGAACAGCCTGCCTACAACGATGCGGCATCCACGCGCGGCGCAGATTGAGAAACCCGCCGCGTCAGGGCAGTTTCGTCAAAGTTCCCGCGGACGGTTCGCTGGTCGTGGCTGCATCTCGAGAACTTCCTGCCCGCACTTGCCGCGAGGAGTGTGATGCCGACGACGGGGGCGCGCCTCTTCCAGACGCTGGCCGCCATGACGAGCATCACGGCGTCGGCACGAGCATGGCCGGAGATTATCGGTCAGGACATATCGCCGTGTTCATACTCATCGGCAGTGACGTTCTGTTCTCTTATAGCCAGTGACGCCTAACAGGCGCGATCCGGCGGCGCTTCTGCTCCGAATCTCCTCCGACAGGTGCGCACCCCTGAGGTCTGCAGGCCGGGGGAGCGCTCAGAACCGAGTCAGGAGGACACCATGTCCAGGATCTCCGCGAAAATCGCGGCAGTGCTGATCGCGCTGGCCGCCGGCCTCGTCGCCATCTCAACCCTGACGGCCGGGCCGGCCAACGCCATCCCGCCCGCCTGCCACGACGGCTTCGTCCTCTGGAACATCTACCACGACATGGGCGATGAGGCCACGGCGAGTGCGATCCTCTCCAACTTGAGGGGCATGGGCTGCCTGGATCCCATCGAGCAATGATCAACGGCGGGTCCGGTTCCAGCCGTTGAGCACTGGGCCGGGTCAGGAGCCTCGCTTGACGGCGAGGAAGCTCGCCGCCTGGCCCGCCCGGGCCAGGCTAGGCCCCGCGCCGTGGTCGGCCGCCCGCAGGACGGTCCCCGCGATCCTCCTGTGTCCAACTCGTCGGTTGCTATCAGGGGTTGCGCGCGATCTCGGCGGGCCTGGTTGTCGGGGACGGGCCAGCACCACTCAACCGGGCCGTCGCTGTCTCCGGCGTCGGGTGCGGGTCAGCGATCGGCGACGCCGATGGTGGTCCAGGCGTGGTCGGGGAAGCCGGCCGCTGGCGCGACGGCGGTGGAGGCGAGGTTCGTGACGGCGTGCATGTACGTCGGCACCGCCCCCCAACCAGCCGCGATCGGGATAGCCGACCAGGGCCGCCAGCCCGTGTCCGACAAACGACAAATCCGAATCTACGTTGGACGTCACCGACCGGTTCGCCTGGTGCTCAGTCCACGCCGGGTTGTTCCCAGACGAAAAGGGTGAGGCCCCGCCGGAGTGTTCGGCGGGGCCTCACCTTGGAGCTCAGGACGAGAACCGGATTGTCCTTTTGGTCGTGCTGCGGGTTAAGGGTCTTCCCTCTGGTCGCCTGGGTTGTGACAGGTCTTGTGGTGCTCGGCAAGGAGCTGTAGCCACACTTCGAGAGCTCGGCGACGGAGGCCGCGGGCCGTCTCCTCTCGGCGGCCTTCACTGTTGCGGCGAAGGATCACATATTGGCCGCCCTGGCAGGCGTACTCGTAGACATCGCAGCAGGAGATGTCCCGGATTCGGATGGGTTCGCTTTCGGACCGCTGGTATGGGTCCCACCTCGTCACAGGGCCGTGCCTTGAACCTCGGTGTGATCGCGGTCGCCATCGGTTCTGATGGCGGCTCTGTGAGCTGGCAGCTTGGGCCTGGCCAGGGGTCTGGACGGGATGACGGGTCAGGTGTAGGCGATCAGCCGCCCGCAGGCGAGCACCCCTGTCCACGTGACCAGCGAGACGGCGCCCGCCGCCCTGGCCGCTGCCGGTGCGCGGCGGTCGCCGTCCCACGCGCCCACGCGGCGATAGACGCCGAGGTGGAACAGGGCCACGTTCAACCCGGCAACGCCGAGCAGGGCCAGCTTGACCGGCGCGGCGCCGGTGCCCGCGATCTCCCTGGCGCCGCCCGCGAACATCGCCGCCCCGGACATCGCAGCGGCGGCGAACCCCGCGCGGGCTACCGGCAGGAGGTGCCGCGCCGCGGCCGACACCGAGATCGCGCCCCGTCCCGCGCCGAGCAGTCGCAGGTCGAACAGGGTGGCCGGGCCGACCAGCAGCGCCAGCCCCAGGAGGTGGACGATCTCCAGCGAGGAGTACACCCACGGCGTCTCCCTGACGAACTCCGCCAGCCATGTGCCCTCAAGCCACGTGAGCGTCTCCACCCCGCCTCCTCCTCACCAATACCAGCACGACTGTGCAGCCGACGACTAGGAGGCCGCCCCCGACGAGCCACGGCAGCGGCCCCGCGCCGGTGCTGCCGGTGCTGCCGGTGGAGCCGGCGGCGTCGGCGGGTCCGGGCTCGGAGCCGGGCGAGGCCGGGGGCGGGTTCTCCGGGAGGGGGACCGAGCGCTGCCTGATCGCCCGCCTGTCCTGCCTGATCAGCAGCTCCGGCCGGAACTCTTCCGGATGCTCGCGATGGACGTACCCCACCGCCTCTAGCCGCTCGCCCTCTTTCACCCGGTCCGGCATGCCCCAGGCCGTCAGTCGCTCCACCGGCGCGAGGACTAGTACCACTTCGTCGTCCCGCCCGTCGAACGCCTGGGTGCGCCGCAGCACCTCCCGTCCGCCGAGCTCCTCCAACTCGGCCGGGATGGACCGCCTGGCGAGCCCGGACGGCAACCGCACCGGGGCGGCCACGCGCAGCCGCACCTCCGGGTGCGGGTTGCCCCACCTGACCTCGCTCACCGTACCCGACACGTACAGCGGCTGCTCGGTCCTGAAGTCCTCCCAGCCGTGGTGCAACGTGCCGAGGAGGGCGAGCCCGACAATCATCGACTTCATAACCGCCACCCTCACCACCCGAATCCGTTTGTGCCGGATCTAGAGGCAAGTACGTGTCGATTAATATCGATGACATATGAATCTTCAGCAGCTGCGCTACGCGGTCGCCCTCGCCGAGGAGCTCAACTTCGGCCGGGCCGCGCTACGGGAGGGCGTGCGACAGCCGCCGTTCAGCCAGCAGATCGGCAAACTGGAGAAGGAGCTGGGCGTGCGGCTGTTCGAGCGCACGACCAGGCAGGTGCGCCTCACGCCCGCGGGCGAGGCGTTCGTCGCCGAGGCCCGCACGTGCCTGGCCCACTCCGCGCTTGCCGCCGAATCGGCCAGGCGGGTCGGCAGGGGAGAGGCGGGGCGGCTCGTGATCGGGTTCGTCGGGTCGGCGACCAACCTCACCCTGCCGCGGGTGCTGCGCCGCTTCCGCGCCCGCTACCCAGGTGTCCAGGTGGAGCTGCGCGAGTTGCCTACCGCCCAGCAGGCCGAGGAACTGCGCCAGGGCCTGCTCGACGTCGGCCTCCTGCACGCGCCGCTCGCGGGACCCGCCGCCGAGGTGCTGACCACCAGGACCGTGGCGCGCGAGCTGCTGCTCGCCGCGCTGCCCGCCGGCCATCCGCACGCCACGAGCACGTCGATCCCGCCGGCGGCGCTGGCCGGCGAGCCGTTCGTGATGTTCCCGAGGCGGTACGGGTCCGCGTTGTTCGACCGGATCATCGCCGTGGGCAGGGCGGCCGGGTTCGAGCCCAGGATCGTGCAGGAGGCCGTGCAGATGCAGACCATCGTCGGCCTGGTGGCGGCGGGGATCGGCGTGTCCATCGTGCCGGAGTCGGTGGCCCGGCTGCGGCGGGGCGACGTGGCTTTCCGGCCGCTGTCGCCGCCGACCCGGGTCGTCACCCTGGACCTAACCTGGCGCACCGGCGACCCGAACCCGATGGTCCACAACTTCCGCTCCTTGTTCCCCACACCACCCGCCCCCGCCTGAGACCCGGCACCTGTACCAATGCGCGGCGACTAGATGGTTGAACGGGTTTCCGTGCTGGTCGGGAAGGGTTAATGAGCGTAGGCGATCGCCCGGGAGGTGGCGGCGGCGACCGGCTGGCTCGACGGCCGTTCGCCGCGTCACGCGTAAGTTCGCGGGTGATCCCGGAGTTTGCCGCCTTCCAGGTCGAAGTCGAGGGCCAGCGTGCGTTCGAGCGGGCGTGGCAGCCACCAGACCCTGGGGCCGAGTACGGCCAGTACGGCCGGCATCAGCGTCATCCGTACGACGAACACGTCGAGCAGGACGCCGGCCGCCAGGCCCAGCCCGAGCGTGCCGGTGAGCGGTTTGCCGCCGGCGACCAGGATGAGCGACACGCTGGTCAGGACGAGCGCGGAGACGGCCATCACCCGGCGGGAGCGGGCGAACCCGGCCCGGACGGCGGCCTCGGGGGCCAGACCGTCCGCGAGCGCGGAGCGGATCCCGGCGCCGAGGAAGATTTGGTGATCCATCGCCACGCCGAACACCACGATGATCGCGAGAACCGGAAGCATCGGGTGCGGGTCCGCACCGGCGGGGCCGCGCGAGACCACGATGGCGAGCAGGCCCAGCGTGGCCGCGACGCTCAGCAGGTAGCCCGCCACCGAGATGATCGCGAGCAGCACCGACCGGAACGCCATCGCCAGGTGCTGATACGTCAGCATCAGCATGAGCACCAGATAGAGCGGCAGGAAATCGGTCTCGGGTCGCGCGAACCGCGACTCCCGCAGGCCGAGGGCCGCGACGGCGAGCAGTGCCAGACCCGCCACCAGGACCGGAGCGGGATGCCCTGTGACGAACGCGCCCCATCGGGATTCGGTGGGCGCCGGCCGCCTCGAGAGCCGAGGAGCGGCGAACGCCAGCAGAGAGGGCATCAGCGTGACAGCGGCGAGCATGGCCGCGAGGACCACGGCGAACGTGGCCAGGCCCGCCGTGACCAGGAAACCGCCCTGGCCTGCCATGACCAGCTGGAGCATCGCGGGGAAGACCGCCATGGCCGCGCACACGACGCCCGGCCCGGCGGAGCCCATGGCCCTGCCGACGGCCTCGTCCCGGCCGGGCGACGGATCGCGCCGGAGTGCGGACACGATCCGCAACCCGTAGTCGACGGCCACGACCAGGGCCAGGATCGACGGCAGCGCGAGGGCCTGCGGGTCAAGGTCGAGGCGCGCGACGACGACGCCGGCAACGAGCAGGACGACCAGCCAGATTCCGGCGACACGTCCTCTTCGCCGGGAACAGTACGCGCCGATGCGATAGAGGGTTACCGACAAAACGAACTCCCAAGCGGTGTGACGAGCCCCCGGGCCCAGACCCAACGGTCCACCAGGTGCGGCGGTCCAGGCCCGGCGGTCCGGGTGCGGCGGTCAGTCGACGGGGAACGGCACCATGCGGCGCATGAACGCGTCCCAGCCGCGATCGCCCACGAGGCGCCTGGCCAGCGGGGCGACGCGGGCCTGGGGCCCACCTTGTACCGGGCCTTCGGCCGTCGCGCGGCGACCGCTCTGACGATCACCTTCGCCACGTCCTCCGCGCTCAGCACGTCCCGCGCCCCTTCCCGGTGAGCTCGCTCGACCATCCTGGCAACGCTCTGCTTGAAGCCCTCGTACGGGCCGTCGCCGCCGGTGCGCGGGTTGTGCCGTTCGCTGCTGGCCATGAACTCCGTCCGCACCGCTCCCGGTTCCACCAGCACGACGTTGACGCCGAACGGGGCGACCTCCTGCCGGAGCGAGTCGCTCAGCGATTCCAGCGCGTACTTGGTCATCGCGTACGGGCATCCGGTCGGGGGCGTCACGAGACCGGCGGCGGACCCCAGGTTGACGATCGTACCGGAGTGTTGCCTCCGCATGCCCGGCAGGACGAGCTGGCACATCCGGATCAGGCCGAACACGTTGGTCTCGAACACCTCGCGCACCAGAGCGAGCGGAATCTCCTCCACCGGCCCGCCCCCGCCGCGCCCGGCATTGTTGATCAGCGTTCCGACGGCGCCGTGCTCTTCCTCGACGGCTCGTACGACCCGCGTGATGGCCTCCTCGTCGGTGACGTCCAGTTGCTGCACCCTGCATCCGGCTGCCCGCAGCTCGGCCAGGGTGTCCAGCCGCCGAGCCGTGGCCCAGGTGGGGTACCCGGCGCGGGCCAGGGCCAGGGCGGTGGCTCGTCCGATGCCCGTGGAGCAGCCGGTGATCAATGCTGCGTTGGATGTCATGTCGCTTCTCCAAGGTGCCAGGTGACGGGGAGGCTGCGCACGCCGTATGTGATGGAGTCGGTGCGGAAGCCGATGTCCTCCTGCGTGACCGCGAGACGCAGGGTGGGGAAGCGGCGGAGCAGGGCGTTCAGGCCGACGCGCAGCTCGACGCGGGCGAGTTGCTGGCCGATGCACTGGTGGATCCCGTGGCCGAACGCGAGGTGGCCCGCGGTCGCCCTGGTCAGGTCCAGCTCGTCCGGGTCGGGGAAACGGCCGGGGTCCCGGTTGGCCGCTGGGAGAGAGATCGTCACGGTCTCGCCCGCGGCGATGCGCACGCCGTACAACTCGATGTCCTGCACCGCGGTGCGGGTCGGACCGAGGTGGATGATGGACAGGTAGCGCAGGAGCTCCTCTACGGCGTTGCCCGTCAGGGACGGGTCGGCGCGGAGCCGGGCCTGCTGGGAGGGGTCTGACAGGAGGGCGAGCGTGCCGAGGCTCAGCATGCCCGCGGTGGTCTCGTGGCCGGCGATGAGCAGCATGACCGCCACGCCGGTCAGCTCCTCGTCGTTCAGCTCGCCGCCGCTGGTCAGGTCGCTGATCAGGTCGTCTGCCGGATCGGCGCGCTTGCGCAGGACCAGCTCGTGGAGATAGCGGGCGAGGTCGGCGGTCGCCGAGCGGGCCTGCTCCGCGGTGGCGTCCAGGCTTGCGATCACGGCCGTGTCCCGCTGGAACCTTTCGCGCTCGCGGGACGGCACGCCGAGCAGTTCGCAGATGACCAGTGACGGGATGGGTAGGGCGAAGGATTCGACCAGGTCGAGGGGTGGGCCGTGGCGTTCCATCGCGTCGAGGCTCTCGGCGGTGATCTGCTCGATCCTCGGTTCCAGCTCGCGCATGCGGCGCACGGTGAACTGGCCGGTGATCAGGCGTCGGTACCTGGTGTGGTCGGGCGCGTCCATGTTGATGAAGATCCCCGGCCCGGCGGGCTCCCGCGGGCCGTCCCCGACCGGCCTGCGCTGGAGCTCCGATCGGGCGCTGAAGGCGGGATCGGCGAGGATCGCCCGGGCGGCGGCGTGACCGGTCACCAGCCAGCCGAGGTGGCCGTCAGGATAGGCGAGGCGGCTGATCGGATGTTCCGCACGGAGTCGGCCCAGCTCTGTCGGCGGATCGAGGGGGCGGGTGCGGACCGTGGGCAGCGGTCGGGCCATCTCAGTCCTTGCTCGTACGTGCCGGCGCGGGAAGCAGCTTCTCCGGGCTGATCGGCAGGTCGCGGACGCGGATGCCGGTGGCGTTGAAGACGGCGTTGGCGACGGCCGCCGCCGAGCCGACCGTGCCGATCTCGCCGAGCCCCCGGCTGCCGACGGGGTTGAAAATGGTGTCCGGATAATTCAGGAAATACACGTCGATACCAGGGATGTCGGCGTTGGTGGGGATGAGGTAGTCGGCGAAGTTGGCGTTGGCGATGCGGCCGGTCGCGGGCTCGACCTCGGCGCCCTCCAGCAGCGCCTGGCCCAGGCCCCACACCACGCCACCGATGATCTGGCTGCGCGCGGTCGCGGGGTTGAGTATGGTCCCGGCGTCCACCACGCTCGTCATCCGGGCCACGCGCGTCTCGCCGGTGAAGCGGTTGACCCTGACCTCGCAGAAGTGCGCCGCGAAGGAGCTCATCGTGTGCTCGGGTGTCGCGTCGGGGGCGCTGGTGCCGGTCGCGGTGACGCCGTCGACGTCCATGAGCGTCAGCAGCCGGCCGAACTCGACGCTTTGCCCGTTGGCGCTCAGCACTCCGTCGCGGTAGCGCACGTCCTCTGGCGCGAGCCCGTGGAACGGCGAGCGCGTGTCCTGGATCGCCCGCAGGATCAGCGCTTTCGTGGCTGCCTCGGCGGCGGCCCTGATCGCGGGCGCGACACTCGAACTGCCCGCAGAGCCGACGGCGCCCGCCATCGCGCCGATCGACATCGGGTCCGGGCTCAGCGCGGTGTCGCCCAGCCAGGACACCACACGCGAGAGCGGAACACCCAGGCTGGCCGCGGTCACGATCGACAACACGGTCCGCATGCCGGTACCGAGATCGGCGGTGGCCGCGCCGACATGCACCGTGCCGTCGCGCCGGAACGCGACCCGCATCGACATTTCGTACCGATTCGCGCCGTACACCCCCACCGCCATCCCGTACCCGATCAGCCATTCGCCCGCCACCACGGAGCGCGGCTCCGCCTTGCGGCGCGACCAGTCGAAGCGGGCCGCGCCCACCTGCAGGCACTCGGCCAAGTGCTTGCTTGAATACGGCAGACCGCCGGTCAGATGTCGGTCGGCGTCGTTCGCGAGCCGCAGGGCGATCGGATCGAGGCCGAGCTCATGGGCCAGCTCGTCCATCGCGCACTCCAGCCCGAACGACCCGGCCTCCTCGCCTGGCGCCCGCATGATCGTGGCCGGCGGGATGTCCAGCGTCACGACCTTGGTGCCCGCGTGAACGTTGGGCGTGCAGTAGACGCCCAGCGAGTAGCCGCTGACGCCGTTGTAGAGGGAGCTGACGTTCGACCTGGTGGACACGCAGTCGTGCTTGATCGCGCGGAGCTTGCCGTCGCGGGCCGCGCCGAGTGCGACCTCCTGGACGACCGCCGGGCGGTGGCCGGTCACCGAGTAGAGCTGCTCGCGGGTGAGCGCCAGCTTGACCGGGCGCCGCACCTGCCGCGCCGCCGCCGCCGCGAGCACCGCGGGTGGCCACGTGCTCGCCTTGCCGCCGAAGGCGCCGCCGACATGCGTGCTGACCACCCGGACGGCCGCGGCCTCGACCTCCATCGCGACGGCGATCTCCTGCGCGTGCAGCAGCGGCCCCTGGGCGCCGCTGTAGACGGTCAGCCTGCCGTCGTCCCAGACGGCGATGGCGGTGTGGGGCTCCATCGGGTTGTGGTGCTCGGGCCGCTGGCTGTAGGAGGCCCGGACGGTGACCGCACTGGCGGCCAGCGCGTCGTCGATCGAGCCGAACCCCGGTACCAGGACGTCGACGACCGGCGGCCCGGTCAGCGGCGGCGGCACGACGGCGTCCGGGATGCCGTCGGCGAAGGACGTGTTCGGCCGCCTGGCGTCGTAGGCGGCCTCGACCAGCGCCGCCGCGTCCCGGGCCTGCTCGAAGGTGTCGGCGATGACCAGGCCGATGACCTGCCCGTGGTGGCGGACCTCGCGGTCGCCGGGCTGCAACGGGAAGCGGTTCGGCCCGTAAAGGTAGTAGCCGGGGCCCTGCGCCCAGGGGCCGGCGTACCGCAGCGGGTTGAACGGCGTGAAGATGGCGAGCACGCCGGGTGCCGCGAGTGCGGCGTCGGCGCTCATCGTGCGGACGGTGCCGTTCGCGATCGTGCTGAGCACCAGGTAGCCGTGGACGAGCCCCTCGACGGAGTGGTCGCCGGAGTAGCGGGCGGCGCCGGTCACCAGGCGTGGCCCGTCAACGCGGTTGGTCATGGTCAGCCTGCCAGTCGGTTGAGTGCGCGGATGACGGTCTGCCGCAGGAGGGCGGGCTTGAAGCCGTTGTGCGGCAGCGGCCTGGCGCCCTCGGCGGCGTGGGCCGCGGCCTGCTCGAAGACCTCTGGACGGGCCGGGTGGCCCTTGAGCGCTTTCTCGACCGCGGGCAGCCGCCACGGCTTGGTGCCCACCCCTCCGGCCGCGATCCTGGCCTCCGCGATCGTGTCGCCGCGCAGGTCGAGCGCCGCGGCGACGGAGGTCAGCGCGAACTCGTACGACTGCCTGTCGCGGACCTTCACGTAGACGGACCGCTTGGCCCAGGCCAGGGCGGGCACCGTCACGCCGGTGACGAGCTCGCCGGGCCGCAGCCGGTTCTCCAGATGCGGGGTGTCGGCGGGCAGCAGGTAGAAGTCCTCGAGGCGGACGGTACGGGTGCCGGAACGGTCGCGCAGTCGCACCGAGGCGTCGAGAGCCGTCAGCGCTACGGCGAGATCGCTGGCGTGCGTGGCCGCGCAGGAGCCGCTCGTTCCCAGGATCGCGTGCGTGCGGTTGCTGCCGTCGAGGGCGGGGCAACCACTGCCGGGGGTCCGCTTGTTGCAGGGCATGGCCGGGTCGCGGAAATATCCGCACCGGGTGCGCTGCAGCAGATTGCCGCCGATGGTGGCCATGTTCCTGATCTGGGACGAGGCGCTCTGGAGCAGCGCCTGGGAGATCATCGGGTAGTGGATGGAGACCATGGCGTGGCTGGCGATGTCGCTCATGCTGGCCAGCGCGCCGACGTACAGGCCGCTCGTGTCGTAGCGGATGTCGCGCAGAGGCAGCCCGCCGATGTCCAGCACCGCGCTCGGGGCCAGGACGTCGAGCTTCATCAGGTCCACCAGCGTGGTCCCGCCCGCCAGGTACGCCGCGCCGTCCCCGGCCGCCGCCAGGGCGTCCTCCACGCTGGAGGGCGCGGCGTAGGTGAAGGCGCGCATCAGCTCGACCCGCCCTTCCCGACCGCCTCGACGATGTTCGGGTACGCGCCGCAGCGGCACAGGTTGCCCGACATGTACTCCCTGATCTCCGCGTCCGAACCGTCGTGCCCCTCTCGGACGAGCGCCACGGCGGACATGATCTGCCCGGGGGTGCAGAAACCGCACTGGAGCGCGTCGCAGTCGAGGAACGCCTGCTGCATCGGGTGGAGCCTCGTCCCTTGGGCGAGCCCTTCGATCGTGGTGACAGGCCTGCCGTGCACGCTCGCGGCCAGGGTCAGGCAGGACAACACCCGGCGGCCGTCCACGTGCACCGTGCAGGCGCCGCATTGGCCTCGGTCGCAGCCCTTCTTCGTACCTGTCAGGCGGAGCCGCTCGCGCAGCGTGTCCAGGAGCGTGGCCCTCGCGTCCAGCCGGAGGCGGTGGGAGGCGCCGTTCACGCGCAGGGTCAGGTTGAGCTCGGCGGAATGCGCGGTGGTGACCGCCGAACCTGCTGGACCGGCCAGACCTGGCGCACTGAGCGGACCTGCCGGCAGGACGCCGACCCCCACGGCCGCGGCTGACGTGGCCAGGAATCCGCGCCGGGATACACCATCGGGACGCCGCGATGTGCCCGGCTCGTCGGGACGACGGGCTATGCCTGGCGGATCGGAATTTGGCGAATTGTCCATGGATCTTGCCCCGTTTCTCCAGATGGTCCAAGACGTTTGGTCTCGTTCGCAAGACAGACTGTCTCAATATCGAGATTGAGTGTCAAGCGATCGGACGGCGACGTATGATGACGGCAATGATCAGAAGGTCAGCCCTGCGCGAGCACGCCGCGGCCGGGATCCTCGACATCGCGGCGACGGTTTTCGCGGAATACGGCGAAGCGGCCAGCATGACGGACATCGCGAAGGCCGCTGGGGTGGGACGCGCCACGCTCTACCGGTATTTCCCGAGCCGGGAGGCGTTGGTCCAAGCGCTCTACCAGACGGCCGTCAGCGACCTGTTCAGCAAGATCGACGACGCCAACCTCGACGCCGCCCCCGTGGAGGAGGCGCTGGCCAGGCTGACCAGGGCCGCGATGACCATGATCGGTAAATATCGGGCGCTGGCCGTGCTCGACAGCAGGATGGACGGGCTCGACGAGGCCAACGGACGACTCGCGCCGCCGTTCCAGCGGATCTTCGAGCGGGGCGCCACCGACGGGACGTTCCGCACCGACCTGTCCTCCTCGACCCTGATGGGCGCCTATGTGGGACTGCTCAGGGGCATCGGCAACCTGGTGATCCAGGGCCACATGGGGGTTGAGGAGGCCAGCGCGGCGGTCACGGCCGTCTTCCTGGACGGCGCACGTTACGGGACCAGGCCGATGGCACCGAACCAGGGCTGACTTCGTCCACCGAGAACACGGGACGCACCTCCAGGCTGCCCGAGCCACACAGAACGGACCGCCAGGCGGGGACTCCGGTTCTGGTGAGGTATGCCGATGACCGTGCGCCACGAACACAACGGGAGGTTTCGATGTAGACGGAATCTTCCGACGTGATGCTGCACCGGTGATGGAGGTGGGCCCTCCGGGACCGCCCACACAGGGGGAGGTCTCAAACCGCCGCAGGTTGCTCCGGTGAATGAGCCGGGGTGATGAGCACTGCGGAAAAGGCGCACAAGATGCGTCAGGTACGAGCCGAGAAGGCGAACGCGAGTGAACCACTGATGAAGTGTCGAAAGCGTATGAACGGTTACCGAAACCGGGGTCCAGTTGTTGCCCCGGGATGAATCTGGCGGGGTCCTGTATTCCTGGCCAGGTGGTGCCCGGCATAAAGGTGGCGCGAGCTCGGTTCAGGCGCTGGTGCGGAACGTGGGAACCCCTCGCCATGATGCTGCCGCCGGTCGGATTGAGGGCCGGTTGGTGATAAGGGAGAACCTCAAACAGCTGGAACTGTGAGGGGCTGAGTACCGATGCGTGGCAGGGGGGCGGACCGTCTCGTAGTAGTGATGAAGGTGTGCCACGAACGTGGAGAGGGGCTTGTGATGTAGGTAGAGCTTCTTGAAGCGGTGCTGCGTGGAAGATGAAGGTGATGGCCCTTCAGAGCCGCC